>CAMWKN010000182.1 GCA_947174825.1 uncultured Clostridium sp. | reverse complement strand
CAATATTAGATGCACCCACCCCATTTACCGTTGATGTGCAGGTGCGTCTCTTTTTTCAAGGCGGGAATACTCTTATTTAGGTTCACTGTGTGAGCCTTGTTTTTGTATCTATTTCATAATTTGGGCTTAATTTGCTTTCTTTCACACTATTTTACTCCTTAATTTCTAATGTGGCAAATCATAACGGGGCTTATATATAACTATATTCTTCTCATTTGCCCAAAATTTTCCATAAAATGCCAAGTACATTGTTTTACTATTATATTTCCCTTTTCTCCAATGCTTGTTTTTGTTATTATCAGCATCAACATTCCCTACTTTTTCGACATCTCCCTCTGTACCATGTTTGTCCCACCACACTCCTGTTCTGGGTTCTTGTTTCCAAAAATGAAAATCAACAAAAACTGTTTTTTTTGGCTTAAACAGTTTTTTCTTTCTTCTTACTCTTAATGCAATTTTATATTCTGCAGGTTCTAACGCTGATGCCTTACCAAGTAAAATTCTAGTCTCAATTGGAAAATCATCTAAAACCCATTGATAAATATCCTGAACTGTTGCCTTTTTTGATATTTTTGTTAAAGTATTTTTCTTTCCATCATACATACCATGTCCAGGGTATCTAATTTTATCATATTCTCCTACTGCATATGCATAACAATTGAAGTTTTCAATATTATACACTTCCTGCCCACTCGGATCCCAGGCATTCACTCCATCGTTCTCACAGTATGTGTATAAATGCAGACTCAGCGGCTCATCATCCTCCCCGGTATAACTATCCCTCGTCAAAAATCTACCCATGACCGGCTGATAATACCTTGCCCGTAAATAGATTTCCTCCGTCTCCTTATCATAATACTCCCCACAATAACGGAATGGATTATCATCCTTACTGTCCAGATCCACTTCATTACCAAAGGAATCATACGCATAGGTCTTGGTAACCGCTCCACTTTCATCTGTCAATTGTACCACATTTCCATGCAGGTCAGTCACATAATACTGTTTCTCAGTATTTTCTCCTTTGTCGGCATACACAAGGTCATTTCCACGAATATACCGTTTCTGCACCTTACCACTGTCTGACAGTTCCATTACCAGCTGGTCGCCATCCCATACAAATACTGTCTTCTCCCCATTCACAGTCTTGCTGGTACGCAGTCCCTCGGCATCATAAGTAAAGCTTACCTTATAGTTCTTTGTAAGCGTCTGTGTCAACTGATTCAGTGTATTGTAATGGTTGACGACATTCTCGTTCAGTCGATTGTCTCCCAGCGTGACATCCACATCCACGTAGATGCTGTCTTTCTTATCACTAGGAATTTCATATCGATTAACGGTAGCCAGCTGGTTTCCGTTTTTATCATATTTGTAAATGACAACGGAATCTTCCTCCGTATCCGTATTTAAGGTATCGGTACGGAGCAGTTCATCGTTTTTGTTGTATGTGTAGGAAGTTACCTTGTTGCCCACCGCCATTTCTTTTCGGTTGTTGTTACCATCGTAGGTGTAGGAAATATCCTCGCTGCCTGTTTTCGTCTCCTTGGTAATCCGCCCTAACAGGTCATAAGTGTAGGTTGCTGTTTTAGCGTTTTTCTCGCCATCTTTGTCAAGCACAGTGGAGCTTTCTTTTGACTTCTGCCCATTGGCAAGATATTCCGACGTATACTCAGATATTACCCCGGCACTGCCTGTCTGACTTTTCATTGCTGTCAGATGGTTCTGATAATCATAGGTATAGGTAGTGGTCAGATTATTGCTTAACATGCTTCTCTTGTATAGATTTCCATCCGTATCATAGGAGTACCTCACCACTTGACTACCATTTTCATCGGTAACAGAAGTCAGCTTGGACTCTCCGTCATAGCTGTAATGCAGGGAAAGTTTTGTGTCATCCCCCACCTGTACCGAGAAAGCAGACTTATTTCCTGCACTGTCATAGATATAGTTCTTGACCACATCCTTGTTTTTGGTCAATTTTGTGGTTTCTTTCGTGACCTGTCCGGATGTATCATCATACACAAATGCAGTATCGTCCTGTGTCGCCACATCTCCATAGACATTGTATGTATAAGTATGCTTCGTCTCTTTTCCTGTCTTTTTCTCCTTTGCCACCATTTCCGTTAAGCGGTTCTGATAGTCATAGGTATTCTTCTGGGTATTGCCGTTCTTATCTACCGCTTTGGTCAGGTTATTGTTTACATCATAAATATAGGTTTCTCTTCTGCCCTCTGGGTCAGTAAAAGCAACCAACTGATTTTTTCCGTTATATTCGTACTTAGTCTCGGCAACGGTATCTGTCTTTTTCTTACCACTGACAGTAAGCTGATAAGTCTTTCCTGCGTATGAGAATGTATCCGCATCAGAGGCGGCATCTGCCACTTCCGTCACGGTAAGAGTCAGCGGTGTGGTCATTCCGGTGAACTGGCGCACTTTATTTCCCTGGACATCATAGACATACTGGACATACTGTGCCTTGTCTCCCTCCAGACAACTCTTGACCATAACAAGATTTCCCAGCTTATCATAAGTATACTCGGTTTTTGCCGTCCTGTCACTATCTATCTGCTCACTCTGTTCCGTCACATTTCCCGAATTATCGTACTTTGTCGTGGTTGTCTGATAGACGATACTGCCATCCGTCTTTTCCTGTGGAATCTCAGACTGAATCATCTGTCCAAGGATGCCATACTCATATCTGGTTGCCACATTCTCCTTGGTTCCCCTTGGGGTGTACTCTTTAGTTACCTGTCCTTTCTCGTCATAATCAGTCCTGACGATCTGTATCTGCCATTCCGTTTCTCCCTCTTGCCGACTCTTTGTTTCGGTCTGGATTATGTTTCTGTTATCGTCATAACCAGAAAGAATCTCCGTCTCATAGGCGGGAAGCCACTTTCCATTCTGCTGTTTTCTGGTAACTATGTTTTCTTTAATGATCCTGCCAAAATCATCAGTTTCATAGCTTGTTACTGTCTCTACCATATTTTCCCCACGGATAAAAGTACTGGTCTGAGATACCATGTTTCCTCCGGCATCCGTTACGGTTTCGGTAATGCTTTCACTCAGCACCGCATCATTAAACTGGTCGTAATAATCATCCGGATCTGTCTCCGGCTGATATTTGGCAGGATTTAACATTTTACTGTAACTGGTAGAAATGGTCTGTGTCTTGTCATCCTCCCCGCTTACCTCTGTCTCACTCTTGCTAAAGTTCCATAAAGTACAGTGGGTAGCATCCAGTTCTCCATTGCTGAATTCCGCACTGCCGATTTCATTGCCTAAATTATCATAAAAGTGCTTGCTTCCGCTTAGGATATCCTGCCCTTTTCCGGTGATATAATAATTCGGTACGGTTTCCCCGTTTTCATTGACAATGAACCGCTTCTCATCCGGCTCAAAGGTATAGGTTCGTTCTTCGATCAGACGTGCTGTCTCCTCTTTTTCCTCATCAGAATCACTATCTTCGTCATCATTGGAAGCGTTGTCAGTATCTTCCTCACTTCCATAATCGTATATACTCTCCGTCCATGTGCCTGCAGCTTCATCCTTGCTGATTACCGTATTGCCAAAGGCATCCTGTATGTTGATGGAGACACGACCGTAATTGTCAACGGTCATGGTTTTTAAGCCGTCAGCAGACTGGTATTCCTTATCCTTGGATTCATATTCTGTCCCTACAGCATTGATGGTTTCTGTTTCTTCTCCTGTTTCTGGATCATAGGCAGTCTTTGATACCAGTCCGTTTTCATCCGTATAAGTCAGCTCATTGCCGAAAGAATCGTAGCTTACTTCTTCCTCAGTATAAGCACGGTTATCTGCCGGATGTTTTGCAGAAGTGATGGTTACGATCTTCTTGGTCTGCTGTCCCAGGCTATTGTAGCTATAATCATTCTGGATCACTTCTTTTTCTCCATCCGTGCTGTAGGAAGGATAGACTTTCTCCTGAATTTCATTTCCCTGCTCGTCATACTGGAAATCTGTTTTGGAAATGGTTTTGTATTCTCCTCCTTTCACGCTTCTCTGCTCGGAAATACTGGCATAATCCACACCATTGGCTGCCATGGTGCTAATCAGTTTATGTTTGACATTCGCACTAGTATAGGATTCCTCTGCCACAAAAGAACATACATATGCATCATCTCCTATTGGATATCCCTGAGCTGTTTGATAAGTGTATGTTGTCGTATACAGATACTGTTTGTTCTTATTTTTTGCCAAATATGCTTTGGAAGATTTTCTCGTTAAAATATTTCGATATTTGTCATAGGTATATCCTTTCTTTTTCGTGACTACCTTGTCCCCCTTCTTACCAAAGGATTTATCGGTTTTCAGCACAACAAGAGATCCCTTACCACCGTTATCGTCGTATTCGTATAGAGTTTCTTCTTTTTCTTTCCCATAATATATTTCATCTGTCAGCATCTTATTTTCATTATAAATGAATAGACTGACATTTTTCTTCGTATCACTTTTCAACCGCAATGTACTTGCATTAATCTTCGACTTTTTATATTTATAATCGTAATACTTTCCATTGGTTTTGTATTTGTTGGGATTAAAAGTACTGACTACAGTGACTGCCTTTAATCCACTGTTCCCGTACTGCCACACTTCATCATGTGATTCCTGAAAATCGGCATAGGAAATCAGACTGTCTCCATGTTTCTGGAAGTAGTCGTATTTTACTCCATTTGATTTTTTACCGGATTTTGTATCTTTTGTGTATTCCCTTGTAACATAGAACTGCTCTGTAACCACATCCCTTTTCTGTCCGCTTCCCGCTTCTTTCGAGCCACGCAGGGAACAGGCTCGGTATTCGTAATGCTGTTCGCTTCCATCTGCTGTGATTTTATTCAGCAGATAGCTCTGATTCGTAGAAACACGCTGGGATGCCACTCCGGCACCAGAAGTATTGACCAGACGCTCTACGGTCTTATAACTATACTTTTCCTTACTACCGTCCACAGTTGCACTGGTCAGAATCACACCGCTCAGCCTGTCCCCATAATGAGGCGTATAGTTTTTTTCTTCGGTTTCATAGGTAATAGTCTTTTTGGACGGTCTCGTATACACA
>CAMWKN010000181.1 GCA_947174825.1 uncultured Clostridium sp. | reverse complement strand
GCCTTATCGTCATAAAGCCGGTATCCGGCATCACTCTTATCTGTTGGTTCCAGTAAGCCAATCTCATCATAATAGTGAAGCGTGCGCACGCTGATACCTGTGATATTTGAAATTTCCTTTACTGTCCTCACCGCGTCAGCCCTCCTGTTCTTGATAATGCCATCATAAGCTATAACGCTCCGTTAGAGTCAATAGATTTTTATGATTTATTTTACTCCATTAATGGAATCCTTGTAAAAAACAATCTTATCATCCAGATTATCTAAATATTCCGCCCATTTCTTCTGCTGCTCTAACACGTACTCTCTGTGCTTTTCAAGCATTTTCAGACGTTCCGGCATAGTGGCATTTCCCTCATACCGCAGCCTTGAATATTCCTTAATATCCTTTAGTAGCATACCAGTGTCTTTCAGGCGTTTGATAAATTTTATCCATTCAATATCGCTTTCATCATAACAGCGTCTGCCGACATCATCCCGCCTTACCCGGATCAACCCTTTCTTCTCATAATACCGCAGGGTATATTCACTAATCCCTGCCGCTTTTGTCATCTCTCCAATCCTCATAAAAACCATTCCTAAAAAGTTCTTGACTTATACTATACTCTAAGTAATATGCTCTTATTGTAATCAAAAAAGGAGGCAAAATCAAATGGAAAACACAAGGTTTACACAGGGCATGGAACAGTTAAAGGCAATTGACGGCAAAGGAGGTGAGAATGTCATAAAGTCCCTTGAGGACATAGCACCCGATTTAGGAAAATTCATTGTTGAGTTTGCTTTTGGCGATATTTACACAAGAGAAGGACTGACAACAGAAGAACGGGAAATGATAACCCTGTCCAGCCTGCTTACTGTCGGAGGGTGCGAGCCACAGTTAGAGGTACACATCAATGGCGCATTGAATGTAGGAATATCTCCCGAAAAAGTGATAGAAACATTTTTGCAGTGTATTCCATATACAGGATTTCCCAAAGTGTTAAATGCTATATTTGCGGCCAAAAAGTTATTTGCTGAGAGAGAACTCCTATAATAACACTGATAGAATTGTCTGAAAAACGATCAAAGCACCGACATCTCGCACATTGCGAAATACCGGTGCTTTTTATGGTCGCTCATAATTCCTGAATGACTATTGTATCAATACCCAACTTATTTATTAATAGGCTTTACCTCTCATAGAAAGCATATGAACCAGCAAGAATATTTAGAAAATCTTCTACAAGCCCCTCAAGTTTCATTCTTCCATCTTTTTACTATAGCCTCTGCTACCTGTTCCAGAGATTTCTTATTATATAAATAATAATCTGCCTCCTCCTTAAAGGCATCGAGAACATTTTCATTTTCCAGCACAGGCATCATAAGCTTCATTTCATTCTGATTCTCCTGCATATTATTATTAGCACTGTTCTCATAACCATTTATCATTTCCTCTTCTTCCAGCACCTGATATGCCGCATCACTGATTGGTATTCCTTTCTCCGTCCCCTGACTGAGCGCCATTTCTCTGCTGTTTAACAGAAAATCCAAAAGCGTTGCTGCCTTCTTTGGCTGACTAGTATCCCTGCTGATGGCATAAAGGGTTGCTGGCTTAATATACCAACCAAGCCTATTTCCGTCAGGCTCCCTTAGATAATCTCCTACCACCACTTCCGCTCCTGTTTCTGCAAGAGGCGTGCAATAATTGCTGGCATCACTAATCCATGCCACTGCCCCTGCAATTTCCCCAGAGGTAAAGGCATTTCTCTCAAAGTCATCCAGAGGCATAATTACCTTTTCCTGCCTTAACTTTTGATAAAACGCTAACATTGTCTGAACATCCTGAACCGTTAACACCAAATTTCCGTCTTCGTCCAGTACAGTGGCATCTGTCGTCTGCTCCAAATAGGCAAGAAGCAATAAAAACAGTGATTTCTTTTCCATGCCCAGAGGATAAACACCATCCTTTCCCATGATTTCGGCAATCTTAAATAAATCCTCCCATGTTTTTGGAGTTTCCAGATGATAGGAATCATATAAGCTCTTATTATGAAATAATGTCTGGGTATTAAAGGCAATAGGAATCCCATTGAGTTTCCCATTCATCATGCCGTATTCCAGTTCTTCTTCTGTAAAGTTTGAAAAATCTACATATTCTTTCAGTTCCCGAAGGTCATAAAAACCATTTCCGTCGGCGGAATATTCCTGAAGCCATGCATAGTTTATCTGCATGACATCCGGCTCCATACGGGACTTCATATAAATATGCATCCGCTTATCATATCCATTCCAGCTTCCATAGGTAGCCTTCACTGATATCTCTGGATTACTATTCTCAAACTCCTCCAAAGCCTGCATTGTATACTGATGACGAGTATCATTACCCCACCATGAAAAAGCGATTGAAAATTTCTGAGCGGTATCGGTATTATCATCCCTTGACCCACAAGCAGTCGTATTTATCACCAATCCAAGAATTAGGAACAATGCTACCAGCCTGCCAAAGCATCGTCCTTTTTTCCCCTTTTTACTCATCATTCTCACCTGCCATTTCTTCCGTATACAATGTATACTGGTTCTTACCATTACGCTTTGATACATACAGAGCATTGTCTGCTCTTTTATACATCTGCTCAAAGCTTTCCTGCTCCTCTGTGGCAATATACACCCCAGCACTTAAGGATACTCTGCAAATTTCCCTTTCCTCCTCAAATTCTTTACTAAAAAGTTCTAAAAGCAGCTTCAAATCGGAACCGACACGATTCTCTACAATGTCCCTGTCGTTAATAGAATATTGCATAAACATCGCAAATTCATCTCCACCAATACGCCCTTTCATCACCTCATCGCCATACATCTGATTTAGCAGACTGCCCAAGCGCGCAATCACCTTATCTCCATAAGCATGTCCCAGTTTATCATTGACCTGCTTAAAATTATCCATATCCACGATAACCATAACAGAACTTCCTACCTGCTTTCCATCACCTAGTGCCGTGTCTGCCATCTCCTGAAAGGAGCTTTTATTTAACATTCCAGAGAGGTTATCATATTCTGCCCTCTTTTTGAGATTAGAAAAAGCTGTATCCATGGGATTTGTAATCCTGCGCATAAGCCACACACCAATCACCATAACCAGAATAATAACACCAAAGGTAAACAAAAGAATATAGATACGCTGCTGCTGTATTTCCTTCAGAATCACATCCAGAGGAACAGAAGCGATCACATACCACTGGTTATCACAGATATTGGCTGTAACCAGACGCTCATCCATGGTAACAGAAAAGATACCGTCCTCGCCAATGAGTTTTTGCAGGGAGGATTCCAGATCTCCCCCAATCTCATCGGCAATCGTGGAATAAATAACCTTATGCTTTTCATCTACCAGCCGAATCGTCATATCCTTTAACTCATCCGGATATTCAAATACCGTCGCAAACTCCCTGTTATATATGGCAGCAATCAGCACCGCATTGTCATTCAGCCTTTTGATGTAATACATCCTGTCATAATTATCCTGAAAGCCAAAAACCCATGCCGACGAAGCCTGCACCTGCCCGATTTCCGCAGCAAAAGCGGCATACATACCCCCATCGGGAAACATTGCGTAGGTAGTATTGGAAATCCAACCCAAACCATGATCATTGGCATAAACAATACCAAAATCACAAAAGTTGTTCATCACTCCCAAATCCTGAATACGATTTGTAATAGCCGCTTCCTGTTGTATTTTATCAAACTCTTCTATTCCCTCGTCAGTAGCATCATATTCACAATAACTGTCCTCTGAAAAAAAGAGCGCTGCAGTTTCTTCCACTTCATCAATATAGGAATTAATATTTAACATCTGCTGCCTGGTATTGACTTCTATCCAAGTAGAAATCTGGTCCTGCACCACATCACCGGAACGCTGTAAAATAACCATGGAAAGCAGCAGATTCGTGCCAATAATAATCCCTATAAATGCAAGAAACAACTTCATCTGCAGCTTCCGCAGATGAAATTCCCCTGCTTTCCCTTTTTTCCCATTTTTACGTTCAACTGCCATATGTTCCCCTTTTACCTGATTTATGTTTTGTGTCAGTTCATTATACTTCGCATTGTATGCCTCTTTTGTAATTTTATCATTCAGGAGCATACCGGTCAATTTCTTTCTTTTGAAATCGTTTTTATCGAAGACCAAGACTAAGCGCTAATTCATCCAGATAATCAATATGCCCATGGTATGCACCATAGACAGTAACATAACCGTCTTTTTCTGCTGTAATTTCCTGATCCATATAGACATATTTCTCGCCTTTCTTTAGGTATTCCTGTCTTCCATTGGTCATCTCATCATTGTACTCTTCCACCTGGTTCTGATAATACAATTCAAAAAGCTCTTTTGCTTTATCCATATCTCCTAAGTGTCCATATATCATCACTTCCTCTAATAAAATCAAATGACTCTGCATATCAAAATGAGGATAATCTCTGCGATGGGCAAGAATCGCTTCTCTGGTGGATAGAATGTCATACACCGGAAGAACCTTATTTTCTATATCATTCATAATCTGAGAAGTGATTTTTGCAGCATTACGTTTCAGATTAAAACATTTCTCTTTCTTACCATCTATTTCTCCCAGCCGGGAACGCATTGTGCAATCATACTCGTGGTAGTATTTTTTCATCGGCTCTGACAAAATAAATTTTCGTTCATCACATTCCGGAACCCGAATCCCCAAATTAACCCACATGAAATCAAAATAACTCGCCTGACCACGCTGAAAATTAATTACCTGGGAAATATCTTCCGACACAAAGCGATGCAGTGTCCTGCCATGTTTTCGAAAACCCTTTGGTTTTAGTATTTGATATACGTTCGCCTCAATTTCATTCATTTTTTCTGTCATTTTAGTTTTATTATCTTCCATCATAATCTACTCCATTTCTATACATAGTTATGATAATATCCTTAAACTACATCCGCTTTTATCATCTCTCCAAGACATCTTATCAAAATCTGCAGACATTGTATAGATATTATCTCCAATCAATGGTACACAAATTTTCCAGCTTAAGTATACTTTTGTCTGTTTTATTTTTCTATTTTCCTGACGAAGC
>CAMWKN010000180.1 GCA_947174825.1 uncultured Clostridium sp. | reverse complement strand
CTCCCACTGTGTAAATATGATGAGGATTGCATTGATCCGTCTGCATCATTCGGTCGAACTCCGGCAAAAATATTGCTGTCATTCCAGTGGCATATGCCTCTCTAATTTGTCCGGCATCCTTAGAAACCAGAAGTTTCATCGTCTCCACACGAATCCGTTCTGCACTGATGTTTTTTAGATATTTCGCCCTCCGAACAATCGCCTGTCTGGTATGCTCCTCAATCCGAAAACCTAATTGCCCGGAAAAACGTACCGCCCGCAACATCCGAAGTGCATCCTCATCAAATCTCTGGTTTGGATCGCCCACACAACGGATGATTCCATGTTCCAGATCCTCTAATCCACCATAGAGATCAATCAATCCCTGAGAGTCATTATATGCCATGGCATTAATGGTAAAATCCCGCCGTTCCAGATCCAGTCCCAGATTCGTTGTAAACTCTACCTGATCGGGATGGCGGTTATCGGCATACTCCCCGTCAATACGGTATGTGGTCACTTCATAACCCACATGATGCAGCATAACAGTAACCGTACCATGCTGGATACCAGTATCAACAGTTCTGGTAAATACCTCTTTAACCTGCTCTGGCCCCGCAGATGTGGTAATGTCCCAATCACCTGGAATCCGGGCAAGAATCGTATCCCTGACACAACCACCTACCGCATAGGCTTCGTACCCCTTTTTCTCCAGCTGCCTGATAATATAACGTACATCCGCAGGCATATCCATTGTAATGCTGGATGTCTGTTTCATTATATGCCTCCATACTAGTCTGGAATTGAAGTTTTTCACTGCACAAACCGCTGCAAAACTCCAATTCCAGGCTAAGCTGTATAACTAAGTCAATACTACTTTGTCGCAGAAAAAATCCTACTGCATAAGTATCATAGCATAAGACCTAACAATAATGACGTAAAGTCTGCTCCACAATTCGTCTTGAGATCTGTCATAAAACTAATCAGATCTATTTCACTGGTATAAGTTGACAACTCTATCTCATTGGACAGATCATAAACCTTTGCACCATCTTCCGGAGGAGTTACTCCAGGATCTTCTCCCTCTTCGGAAGTAATCTGTATGGTAGCAAACTCATCCGATCCAACCAATACTGCTATTTTATTATTAATCTGGTCTTTGGTATTGTCCATGTCAATACGGAGTTTATATCCTGCAACCGCTGCGATCTGCTCGCTGGAAAGTTCCATACTTCCCTTGAGGGCGCCGTCCTTTTCCAGAGCCTTTTTATCCAAATCACTAACGGAAATCTTAACTAAATCTGTCATACTCAAAATGCTTCCATCCCCAGGATTCAAAGATTCATCCATACTAAGAGTAAAGTCTCCGGACAGCTTACCGCTCTTTTCTTCCATATTACCTGTTAAGGTCACATAGTCCATTCCATCTGCGGAAAACTGTAACAGATAACCTGTCTTGCCATCCTTACTTGGCTGAAGTACCTTAAACCCAAAGCTCTCTCCATCTCCGGAATCCACTGTAACCGTTCTGCCTACAATCTTTGCATCATCATCTACATAGACAATCATCTCCAACTTTCCATCGCCTGCAGATTCCTTTTCCAGATCCTTAAGACCTTTTGTAATCTCCTCCTGAAAAGATGTATATGCCTTCTGGTCAATATTTTCAATGAATTCTTTGACAGTCTGATCATCTTTTAACTTCTCTAATACTTCCTTTGAAATTTTCAATGCACCAGTTTCATCACAGCTAACTACCAGCTTGGTATATTTCGCGCTGACATCCCCTGCCGTAAGGGTTTCCTCTGACCGCTCCACCTTATCCAGATTCTTCATAACAATATCACTATAGGTGGTTACAAAGGTCTGTAGCTGCTTGCTTTCCGGCAGATACTTAGCCGCATCGCCATCCATCATATACAGATAGCTGGAAGGAATCACTCCATCCGCCTCCTGCAAGGTGCTGGACAAACTTAAATAAGAACTGCTTAACTCTGGAATCTGGATATAGCCTTCTTTGGCTGCATAGTCCATATACGTATTAATATTGGCTGCATCCTTACCATTAATCTGCAATACAGAATGGTTCGCCAAAACAGATCCATCTGATTTGGCATTCGTCACAATGGAAGCAGACTCAATTCCATATCCACTTGCTAGCGCTTTTAAGGTATCTCCTAACTCAATCTGATAGGTAACTTTCTGCTGCTGACTCTCCTGCTTTGTCACCGTATCCCGATAGCTTGTATAAGAGGTGTCCATCTCTTTCAGTGCAGCATCCCGGTTCTTCCCCTCCACATAACGGTAATATTCCTCCGGACTACTGGTCTTTTCTTTGACCACATTAGCAATCTTTCTGGCATTGGCTGCGCCTGCAATACCAATCACAAGCATAGTTGCCACCAAAATGCCAACAATCCCTATCACTTTTTTATTCTTTTGTTCCATATTCTCCTCCATTCTGTCACTGTAACATGACATGATATCGTAAAAAAACATTTTGGGTGTTTCTCCCTGTATCATTATATTGGATTTTACAAAAAAGGACAAGAAAAGATTGCTTTTTTCTAAAATATGTAAGAAAATGATGCTAAGGTCATTAGTAAATAGCAATACATTAATCCGATTTACTTGTAAATATAAGGGAATAAATATGTATGCAGAAATGAGGGCTATTATGGAAACTTCGCAGCTTTCTTCTATGGAAATCAAAAATCTTTCCAAATCCTACCGCCATGGAAAACAACAGATTCTGGATAATTTGTCTGTAACTGCTCAGGACGGTGATTGTATCGGCATCCTGGGCGTTAATGGCAGTGGAAAGTCAACTCTGCTATCCATATTGGCTGGCATTTTGAAACCAGACCAAGGAGAGCTGCTGTACCACAGCAAAGCTTATACCAATAGCAGGCAGATTTCCTCACTATGCGGATATGTTCCACAGGAAAATCCGCTGATGGAAGATCTGGATGCCTATGATAATCTGCGGCTCTGGTATTGTCATTCCAAACTGGATCTGCAACAGGAATTGGAGAATGGTCTCCTGGCATCGTTACAAATTCCAGAATTTCTGCATGTCAAGGTTCGCCGAATGTCAGGCGGCATGAAGAAACGGCTGAGCATTGGCTGTGCCATGGCAGAAGACCCTCCAATACTATTGTTAGATGAACCGGGAGCTGCCCTGGATCTCCCCTGTAAGGAACAGATTATCTCCTATCTGCAACAGTGCAAACAAGCGGGGAAAATCGTTTGGATTGCCACTCATGAGCTGCAGGAGATGAAGATCTGTGACTCTCTCTATGTTTTGCAGGATGGCAAACTGACCCCCACCAAATATCATCAAGAGATCCATGAAATGACGGATGCACTCCGATCATAGAATGATGCTAGGGTCAAAAGTATATAGCAAATTGCGTTGCAATGTAGCAATTCGTAGCATCATTTGGGGGCAAAATACCTTTTGACCCCAATATCATAGAATGGTAGTGATATCCATCACATAAAAAACTAATTGCCAAAAAAGTATGGAGGAATCCAGATGTCCCAACCAAGCCACTCTCGTTTTCACATATATCTTTCGATGGAGATCAAAAAATACCTTCTCGCTTTTCCAAAAATATGCGGTGGGCTGTGCTTGATTCTCCTCTTTATCAGCAGTTATTTCCTGCTCTATCAGTGTTATTCTGGGGAACAACAAAAACAAAGTGTCATTCAGATCGGCATTACAGCAGATCCAGAGGAACCGTACCTGGATTGGATGATACAAACCATTGAAAGCATGAAAGACCTGGAACGCTCCTGCCACTTTGAATTTGTTTCAGAGACAGAGGGCATGAAACGCTTACAAGCCGGTGACTATACGGCTTTATTCCTGATTCCTCCGGATTATATCCGCTCCCTGATTGCCGGAGAGGAAGCGATTCTGCGAATTCGTTTCTGCCAGGGACAAGCCACCATTGCTGATTTTCTGGTAAAAGAACTGGGGAATGCTGCATCCCAGATTATGCTGGACACACAGGCAGGCATCTATGCCATGCAGGATATTTACCGGGAAAACCACTGGGAGAATATGTCAAAAGACGAACTTTCTCTCAATATCCGTTATCTGCAAAAGGTATTAAACCGGAGAGAAATCTATGCCTACGAAGAAATCCCGGTTACCGGAACCACCGCTGACCGAACCCACTATTTTGCAGTCGCCATCTTGTGTTTTCTGACTGCCCTGGGATTTACCTGCACTGCTGTACTGCATCGGGAACCACATGTATTCGTGAAGAAACTTGAACTCTGCGGTTTGAGAGACTGGCAGCAACTATTGGCAAAAGAAACCGCAATGATCCTCTGCTTCAGCGGAATCTACCTGTTTCTCTCGCTTCTGTTGACAGCACTCAGTACCCGGATCTCTGGATTCCATAGTCTTTTGCATCAAAATACAGATTCCAGCCTGCATTCCATGCTCCTAACCGGCGGAAAACTACTTGCCATTATGCCTGTACTATTTGTGATATGTGCCTATATTCTGTGGATTTATGAGATATGCCCCAATAACATGAGTAGTATTCTTCTGTTATTTGTATCTTTTATCGGACTGTCTTACCTGTCTGGCTATTTTTATCCTCTGTCCTATTTACCGGACAGCATCCGCCAGATTTCTGCCTATCTGCCCACCAGTGTAATATTAAATTACAGTTATCATATCCTATGTGGCATAGGACATTGGAGAGATTTGCTGGGGATATTGGCATATAGTATGATTCTCTATGCTACACTGCTTTGTTTCGTCCGCTGGAAAAGGAGGTGGTCTCATTGAAAACCATACTAACCTGGATCAGACTGCTGACCAAACGTCTTTTGCGTAAACCCTCCTTTATTTTGTCATTACTTCTGATCCCTTTGTTTGTCTTATTTTTACAAAGATCTCTCCACTCTGGAGATGCCATCTTGCAAGTTGCTCTATGTACAGAATCGTCGGATCCGTCTGCTTTGGAATCTACACTGCTTACTAAAATGGCAGACGCCTCCAATTCCACGGTACATTTTTACATCTGTAATTCCCTGCCAGAGCTACAGGATGATCTGAAAAATAACCGTGCCGTCTGTGGCTAT
>CAMWKN010000179.1 GCA_947174825.1 uncultured Clostridium sp. | reverse complement strand
ACTTATGCAGATGGAGAATATAAAATACGAAAAAACTCGCTCTTATGTAAATATAACACTTGGAACTTATGCTGCAGGTGATAGTAGAAGTTGCAAAGTTTTGGGAAATGTGTAAAGAATTATTAGTGTAGGATAGGAAGGTATGCTATAATTAGAAAGGATAAAGGCTTAGAGTGGGAAAATACCAAGACTTCCAAAGCATAGGCTTTATGATGGCGAGGAGAAGGCTGACAGAGTTTTAAAAGAACATAATTCTGTACGGAAGAAAAAGACACCATACGATTATACGATATGGCAGCAATTTGAAAGGGAAAATATGAGTAAGTCAGATAAATTAAGTGTATTTATAAGTTTAGTATTACGTCACAAACCGGATGCAGCACACATTACATTAGATGAACATGGATGGGCTAATGTAGAGGAACTACTGGATGGCATTAATAATACCGGAAGAAAAATTGATATGGAAATTTTAGAGGAGATTGTGGCAACTGATAACAAGCAAAGATACAGTTTTAATCAGGATAAAACTATGATCAGAGCAAATCAAGGGCATAGTATTCCTGTAGATGTGGAATTGAAGGAGCAGGAGCCACCGGAATTTCTATATCATGGAACGGCAACCGGATTTCTTGATAGCATTATAAATGAAGGTTTAAAACCAATGAGCAGGTTATATGTTCATTTATCAAAAGACACGGAGACTGCTTTAAAAGTGGGAAAAAGGCATGGTGATCCTATTATTTTAAAAATCTATAGTAGAGATATGTATAAAGATGGATGTAAGTTTTATTTATCGGAGAATGGCGTATGGCTGACTAAGAAAGTTGACGTAAAATATTTTGAGGCAATTAAAGATTGTTGAAAAGTATGATAGTTTTGAAGACTTTACATTGTTTCATATTCCATTTGCGCTTGATGTGGTAGACAATCCTTTTTGGATTGATGTTCAATCAGGGGAAATAAAGTATATAGATTTTGAAGAGAGTGTTAATCCGGATGATGTGATTACAGTGGCATCTTCCTTTAAGGAATTTTGCAAACATATCAAAAAGCGGGGAATTTAGAGAATAAAGTGGAAGAAGGGAAATATTAAATTTGATAAGCTGACAGAGCAGTATTATCTGAAGGCAAGGTAGTATAACCCTATTTTAGGCATACTTATGCAGGAAGCTGCTTATCAAGGGATGGGATTGGAGGTTACAAAATCGATTATAGATTTGATACCAATTTGTCGTTTAATTGGCAACAAGATTTTGCCGGATATGAAGGAAGTAATTAATTCAAAGTAATTGAATGTCCGGAACCTAATGATAATATATATTTTGTGCGTAAAGTATTTGATGAATTTACCATAGGGACGAGAAGCTTAGCGCGGCATATACCACGGAAACATGGCGGAAAATAGTAAGGAAAATCAAAGGTTTACAGAAGTTTATGGGAAAATCTGCACCCTGTTTTGCACCTTTTATTTTAAAGAAGCAAAATGGCTCCGATGTGGCGGAATTATTAGTGAAATTTATTGTTACAGGTGATTTTGTGTGCTATATTAAATATAAGCACACAGGCAATCTATGGCACCCGATTCTTTGGAGAGTAGCAAAGGTGTTATGGGAACGGTGCGGAGGAGATACAAGATGAATAAATTGAAGAGTAGAATAGAAACATATACAGTTTGGGAAGAATTAGGAATAGCGAATGATTTCCTGTTTGGGAAAATCATGCAGGATCCGGAGCTGTGCAAGGAATTATTGCAGCGGATACTTCCTGATCTGGAGATAGACCATATAGTGTATCCCGAATTACAAAAGAGCATTAAACCCGATGTAGATGCGAAAAGTGTCAGGCTCGACGTATACGTAAAAGATGATAAAGGGACAATTTATGATATTGAATTGCAGGTTACGGATACAAAGGAGCTTCCCAAAAGAACGAGATATTACCAGAGCATGATTGATTTGCAGATGGTGGATAAGGGACAGCCTTATAAAAGGTTAAAACCGAGTTATATCATTTTCATATGCCCCTTTGACATATTTGATAAAGGAAGGCATATTTATACTTTTGAAAGCATCTGCAAAGAGGATAAAAGTATTCTGTTAGGGGACGGTGTGACAAAGATATTTTTAAACGCTGCCGGAAAATTGGATGATATCAGCAAAGAGTTGAAAGCTTTCCTGGATTATGTGGCAGGAAGGAAGTCGGAAGACACTTTTGTAAGGAAATTAGAGGATGCGGTAAAGAAAGCGAAGGAAAACAGGGAATGGAGGCGTGAGTATATGACATTGTTGATGCGGGACCGGGAAAATATTGAAAAAGGCATTGAACAAGGCATTGAGCAAGGCATTGCGCGGGGGAAAATATACGGTTCCATCTCCACATATCGGGACTTGGGGCTGACGGATGGTGAGATTATGAAAAAATTGCAGGAAAAGTATCATTTATCAGGTGAAGAGATTAATGAGTATCTGCAGGCTGATATAGTATAATGTGACCGGCTGCGTGAGCTTACAGGCGGAAGTAATGTAATGAAACTATGATAGCGGGAATTTATGCGGATAGCCAAGTCAAAGGTAATTCTGCTGTTGAATGTATTTTACCTTGCGGGCAGGTCAGGGAAGGAGATGCCGGAAAACAGCCACCTGATGCACATATACATACATTTGGACGGGAGGATCATGTAACCATATGGAGAGGGGAGCCGAAAAAAATGGCATGAAGATGTTTGTCCGATGAGTATGGGATAGAGCATATAACATACAGCCGACGATAAGCCGGATTTAGAAAATAGGGTGCATTCATAACAGTGTGCTCTATTTTATTTTTGTTGTAAAGGAAACACAAACAAGCAGAAGCTGATGATTATTATGGGAGGGAAAAATAAGCAGACAGAATACTGAGTTAGAGTGGATAATGATTTAAAATGATTAAAAATCTTTATGATTTGTAAAGAATTGCTTTAGGTAACATAGCAGGAAAGGGGATTAAAGTGGACATCAAAATGCTTGTACAGCGAATAAAAGGCAGACCGCAAATGTTTGTGGGAGAGATTGGTGAGCTTAGTTTGGAAATTCTTTCTTCTTTTATCAGAGGCTTTTTGTATAGTAATATGGAAGCTGATAGAGCTGAGACTATTGATTCGACGTTTATGTATGAATTTCACAGTTGGGTAAAGGATAAGTTAGAAAAGAGTCGAAATGTCGAGCTTGAAAGTGGAAGAAATTATGTTTTTTATATGAGAGAGGTATATGAGGATCCAAAAGAACAACTGGATGCTTTTTTGAGTTCTGTGAAGAATTTTTCGAAGAAGTTGAGAATGGCAATGTAAAATCGAGGTTCTGAGAATGTTGAAAGATATTTTGATGACTGAGGTTTAAAAGCCGATTATTAATTTCAATGAGGTGGATTACACAAAATATTGTTAAGCTGTCTGGTGAAGGCAGCTTAGATTTTCTTAATATTCCGTTCAACACACAGCAATTTCGGAACACGACGTTAAAAAGCGGTTGCAGCTTTTGGACATGATGAGTTTACGGAACGGTATTATGATTGAGGACGGGAAACGCTTGTTTTTGTGTACCATGGCGGTGAACTTTTACCTGAAAAAATAGCGAGGGGAATACATGGAAGAATATACTTATTGGGTATGTAAATCAAGTTGGGGAGTGCATGTGAAGTTAATAGCTGAATATGTACAGATGGATTTTGAACATAATCAGCAGGCAGAGCAAATAGGAGAAAAAACATGGATAAGGTTTGCGGACAAGCCCTTGTTTGAGGGTAAAAAATTTTGGGAGCGAGAGATGCCGTATTTGAAGAAAGGCTTGCAATTGGTCCGGGATAAAATAGAGGCCAAAAGTAAATACCAATATACACTAATTGTAATACACGATATTTCATATAATACGTGTGACTTTCAAGCAGAGGGGATAATAGCCGCTATTATCGGATGGTTAGCAAAAGTATTTGAATTCGCGCCACCAAAGATTGATGTCACTTTCAATAAAGTTCAGAATAAGTATGAATTTAATTTTGAGTGATATGAAACTGAAAGAAGATAATTGGAATATGGTGTCCAATGTGGTAATGAAATATGTTATGGAAGGGGAGAATTACTTTAATAATGAATTTTCCACTCCGGAAAAGGTTGAAGAGCATATAACAAAAGGAGATATTGTCGGTTTTAATACAGGAGCAGGCGGAAAATATAATATCAGTTCATGGCATTACGCCTGCTTTGGCAGAGTTATAGGTGTCGTATGTGACGGGTATTCCTATGAGTATGTCTATAGTACACAAGGAAACTATACGGAAACACATAGATAATTTATATATCAAACTTAAAGCAGTGTTCGAAAGCCCATAGGTCGCGGCAGTCAAAAATGAGAACCGATTGCAACCGAGGATTTTCATTTTGCAACCTATAATTGGTGTAAAAATACAGTGCTATGTTCTAATATAACTTTATCAATTGCAAGGAGGTTGTGTCATATGACAGTAGGAGAAAAAATAACGAAGCTGCGTAAGGAACAAAATTTAACACAGGAACAGTTTGCGGAAATTTTAAAGGTGTCAAGACAATCCGTTTCAAAATGGGAACGCAACGATGCATATCCGGAAACAGAGAAACTGATTAGAATTGGTAAAATATTTAATTGTTCATTGGATTATCTTCTGAAGGATGAGTTAGAGCAAATGGATGTAAATCTGGCAGCGGCAAAAGAGGATGCGGGATATGACAAAATGCGTGCCGGAATATTAACATATTTATCCTTCCCCCCGATTTTTGGATGGATTGTGGGAATTGCATCTCTTAAATTTCAAAAAAATCACATGGAAAATAAAATGCTGATTAGCTTAACAATTGTCGGAATGATGTTTTCATTGATATGTACGGTTTTAATGATTGCAGGGGCCTTATTGGGGCTATAGATGGTATTCTCAAACACAGAAAAAAGCAGTGCTTGGAATGTTCGAACGGAAAAAATGATTGGTATTTTGGTGCAAAATGAATAAATTACAACAGGATATTAAGTGTTTTCATGAAAAGTCAAAACCAATACTTGAAAAAGTTTTGGAACAATATAATAA
>CAMWKN010000178.1 GCA_947174825.1 uncultured Clostridium sp. | reverse complement strand
GAGTATAGCTATTATTTACTGCTTACGTTGTTCGCATTTGCTGCAAAAATCGTTTTTTTGTATTTTTTTAGCTTGCTTTTTGGAACAATGATCTTGGAGCTCTTCGTGTTATGAAAAATTCCATTTTCCGTTGATCGTTTCATTTTCTTGCTTTTTACTACTATTTTGTTCAGATGTTTCATATGGCAAAATGCGTGGGCGCCAACTCCTTTGACTTTTTTACCGATTGTGATCTTTTTCACATTTTTATCTCCAAAAAAGGCAAGATTTCCAATGGTTTCAATACTATTATTGATTACTATTTTTCTGATCTTTTTCCTATTTCTGAATGCACCCTTTGCAATTGCTTTAGTGGTGTATCGTGCCCCGTGCCAGACAACGGTTTCCGGTATTCTTACTGTTTTGCTAACCTTTCCCTTTACAAAACCGAGGGTGGTAACAGCCAGTTGGTTTTTCTTGCCTTTTATAACCTTGTACCGGTAGTTGCCGACAGAAAATTCTGTCCCAATAGCTGCGGTCTGGCAGTATACGTTGTAGTCACATACCTCACAGGTATATTTGATCATCCCTGTTGATTTTTTTGTTGCTTTTGCTATTATTTTACTACTCCATTCATGGTCATTCATGTTTTCCGTATTGCCACAGTCGCATTGATGCCAGTGACTGGAGTCGTTGGTCATCCAAACATCTTTATGATAATTATGGGTGTGTGTTGGTATGATTTTTGGGATACTCTTTGTTTCTGTAACACCACAGACCGAACAAGCGCGCATGGAAACTCCGTTTTCCGTTGTGGTAGGATCTTTGGTTTGTATCCAGGCTTCAAAGGAATGTCCTGGTGCAGGGATTGTCTCTATTCGAACTTCTTCACAGTATTCTTCGCTACAGGTTAAACGTTTGCTGCCGTCCTCTGTACAAGTAGCTTCTTTGATAATTTCTTCTTCAAACTCATGTTCTTCCGAAAGGGGATCTATGATTTCTGTAATCCATTGATTACAGAGAACACAGAATATTCTTTGGGATCCCGCTGTAGTGTAGGTAGGTTTTTTGATTAATTCCGGTTCGTTTTCATCAAAATCATGCAAATCAGAATCCATGGTTCCGTCCTCTTCGTCTATATGGTCGGAGCGTAAATCTGGTTCCGAATACGCATATCCACAGGCACAGCTATACCAGAGAATTCCATCAGCGATACAAGTGGCGGCTTCACTGCGTTCATCATCTTCCTCGAAATAGTGTTCTCCACGTTGCTGGTTATTAATGCCATCACAACCCGGTGCATTACAGATACGCCAATGCTCCGTCTTATTATACTGCCAGGTATCTGGAAATGTGTGCTGGTGTAAAGGAGGGATCTCTACCTCTGCCAGAGGGCTGGCATAGTCTGTTTGTTTTGTAGCATTAACCTGTTCCGCAAAAATAGAAACAGTGTCATCATTTTCATTAAAATCATTTGGCAGAGTAAAGTCAATACTGCCAGTTTCTAATGCGGTATCTGCCACCTTTCCGTAATGTCGAATGGTACCATCGGAGCCTGTAATCATCAGAGAAAGTTGGTCTCCGGCATCTCCGGAATAGGTGTATGGTATATGAATGACATTGCCATTTCTGCCAGGTGTTCCGGATACACTTACGTTTTTATCATTATCTAACAGAGTCACTTTCCACTCGTGAACCGATGCAGAAGTGATGGGCTGTAAAGAATTGTTTTTTGCTATATTTGCATCTGAAACAAATAATATCTTAGATGTATCCAGATTAAAGGCTGGTACGATATCACCGTTTTCGCTGGTAAAATTATAATAAATATATCCACCAGGAAGCACAGAGCCAACGACATTGTCATATTTGGTATTGGCATGGGTGCTTCTCAGCCACCAGAAATTTCCAATACTGCTGTCAGTAAGACCATTTACGATTTGATATCCATAGTTTGCATTGGATAAGTCACTGATATCCAGCAGGAACATAGAATCTTGATTCAGTCCTGTGCTTTTTATATTATCCGACAAGGAAATGCCAGCTTCTTTGTTGGTCTGCATGATTCCTGCTTTTTCTTTGGCAGAAAAATTGTTATAGTTAATAAATTGGGAAGCGTCTTCCCCCTGCAGCCAGGGTCTGATATCGCTGGCTAGCCACTGGTTATCAGAAATGGTTCCCTGTTGGTGTTCATTTTCCTGATCAGATCCGTCTTCAAAAGGTTTTTGGATGGATAATGCCTGATTGGCTTGTAGGAGCATACCTCCTGGCATAGAGCTATTTCCGGAATTTCCGGTCACATCCAGTACCCGCCATTTTATAGTATTTCCCTGATAGTTTCCATAGTAGATATAGTCTCCATTCCAGCTTGCTCCGTTCCGAGAAGGCGATTGTATTGCAGAGACTCCCATTGCCATGCTTCGATTTGATTCTGCAGCCTGTACATTTTGTACGGATTGCCATACAGGTGGTAATGTGGTAAAAATAAGTGATGTGGCAATTATGATTGCTGCTGTTCTTTTTAATACTTGCAATATCATAATAACTCCTTTCCATGGGCAGATTTTCTTGTTGCAAGTCACATTGCATTTCATTATACATAATTAAATATATTGTGTAAAGAAAGTTACTCCGTCAAATCATACTTGTGTTTCCGCATTTTGTATCTTTATCTGTTAAAATTCGATTCATTCGAGACAGGTGCGATAACAGAAGGTTATCTACAAATACCTTGGATGAATCGCAACAATAATGTCTATTACAAAATACAGAAACTCAAGAAATCATAAACTTGACGGAAGAGCTCATACTATGGTAATCTAAAACGGTATAGAGTCATATTACATATGATTGATGGATAGTGGGGATTTTAATATTCGATTAGAAAAAGGGGATTATATGCATATTCTGGTGATTGATGGTCAAGGTGGGAAGATCGGGAAACTGCTCATTGAAGGAGTCAGAGAGAAACTGCCCAAGGCAGAGATTACAGCGATTGGAACCAATAGTATTGCAACTGCCAATATGCTCAAGGCGGGACCAGACCAGGCAGCAACCGGGGAGAATCCCGTGATTGTGTCCTCTCAGGCAGCGGATGTGATTGTAGGACCCATTGGCATTGTAATTGCAGATGCTTTGGCGGGGGAGATTACTGCTGAGATGGCGGTAGCCGTTGGCAGAAGCAAGGCGAAGAAAATATTAATTCCGATTAACAAATGTAATACGGTGGTTCCGGGAGTAACACCACTTTCTATGAGTGAGTTGGTATCCCAGGCAATTGATCAGATTGAGAAGGAAACGATCTGTGAATGATCAGGGTATCCGTACGATAATTCATATTGTAGTATCAGATATTCATAATCAAATTATCGAAAGAAATAAATAATAGTAAATAATGTGAGTGTCATGAAGGCATGCCCGTATCGCTAGGATACAGAAAGGGCATGCTTTTTCATTACTAGGGAAATGCTCGTATAGTGGCTATAACAGCATGAATGCTGTGGAAGCTGTTGAGTTTGACTTTTATGAGTTAGGAAGAGAGGTAATATTTATGCATATGGCAGATGCGTTAGTGGTTCCGGCGGTGGCAGGCGTAATGTCTGTATGTAGCCTGGGTGTTGCCGGGTATTCGGTGCGACAGGTTCAGAGAGAAGAGGATGACGGAAAGATTCCTGTTATGGGGGTAATGGGGGCTTTTGTTTTTGCAGCGCAGATGATTAATTTTACCATTCCAGGGACAGGGTCTTCCGGGCATTTATGTGGGGGGATGCTGTTGACGGCGCTACTGGGACCCTGCCGGGGGTTTTTGACCATGATTGGGGTGCTTTTGATCCAGTGTCTGATTTTTGCAGATGGAGGTCTGATGGCATTGGGATGCAATGTATGGAATATGGCGTTTTATGGTTGTTTTATTGGAGCATGGATCTGGAAGCTAATCATGAGATCTGGTATGAGCAAACGGAAGATTACAGTGGCTTCCATTCTTGGTTGTGTGCTGACTTTACAGTTGGGGGCTTTGTCGGTGGTGCTGGAGACCAGTTTTTCGGGAATCACAGCATTGCCGTTTGCAGCGTTTCTGGCATGGATGCAGCCGATTCATCTGGCGATCGGTGCAGTGGAGGGGTTGATTACTTCGGCAGTACTTCTATTTATTTACCAGAGTAGACCGGAATTATTCTGGGGAGTGGGAGAAAGTAAGCCGACAGTCAAAGGGAAGTGGTATTCCCGGACGATTCCTGTGTTATTACTGTTGACGGTGCTGATTGGTGGAGCCTTGTCCTTATTTGCCTCTGTAAAACCGGATGGCTTGGAGTGGTCGATCCAGAAGATTACTGGCAGCACAAGTTTGCCAGGAGGCGAGACCGTCGCTGGAGCGATACAGGAGCGACTGGCGCTTTTGCCGGATTATGGTTTCCGGAGAAGTGATTTGGCGGTAGGAACCGGAGTTTCTGGAATTGTGGGTGCTGGTTTGGTTCTAGGATTCTGTATTGGAATGGCATGGATTTTTAAGTTTTTGAAACAACAGACCCAGGAAAAACAGAAAGAAAAAAGTTATGAGTAAGATAAAGGGTGCTATTTATAAATTACATACTATTCGAGAAGAGGCATTGGAGGATCGTTGGATTAATCGGGTATATCCTTTATTCAAACTTCTTCTGACCTGTTTGTATATTGGAATGCTCACCTCTGTTTCCAGGGAGGATCTGGATATCCTGTTGTCTCTTGGGATTTATCTACTGATTCTGTTTGTGGCAGGGGATATTTCACTGAAAGAATGTATTGCCCGTTTGTGGATTGCTCTTCCATTTGTCTGTATAATGGGAATCATGAATATTTTTCTGGAACAGGAAGTGCAGTTTTATCTGGGGAAATTACCGATTACAACAGGTATGTTGGATTTTGTGTCATTGCTAATAAAAGGCGTGGAAAGTCTGTTAGCAGTTTATCTGCTGGTTGTTACCACAACCATAGAGAAAATATGTGCCTCCTTGCGGAAAATACATTGTCCCGGTATTTTGGTAACTTTGCTTTTACTGATTTATCGTTATATTGAATTACTGTTAGGGGAAACAGAGAAGATGCTGCAGGCATATCATTTGCGGGCGCCTGGGCAGAAGGGGAT
>CAMWKN010000177.1 GCA_947174825.1 uncultured Clostridium sp. | reverse complement strand
GCCAGGTACCGATCATGCTTCTATTGCAACAGAGGCAAAAGTAGTGGAGAAACTGCGGGAAGAAGGTATCTCCAAGGATGATATTGGCAGGGAAAAATTTCTGGAGCATGTCTGGGATTGGAAGAAACAGTATGGTGGGCGTATTGTGGAACAGCTCAAGAAAATCGGTTCCTCCTGTGATTGGGACAGAGAACGTTTTACTATGGATGAGGGCTGTAATAAGGCAGTCAAAGAAGTATTCGTAAAATTATATAATAAGGATTT
This sequence comes from uncultured Clostridium sp., assembly GCA_947174825.1. The sequence goes on along the minus strand of CAMWKN010000177.1, from coordinate 4,845 downwards.
GATCTATCGGGGAGAGCGTATTATTAACTGGTGTCCGACTTGTCTGACATCCATTTCCGATGCCGAGGTAGAATATGAGGACCAGGCAGGACATTTCTGGCATTTGCGTTACAAGACCACTGACGGTACAGGATATATTGATCTGGCAACTACTCGTCCGGAAACTTTGCTGGGAGATACTGCGGTAGCTGTCAATCCAAAAGACGAACGATATAAGGATATGGTTGGCAAGACTCTGGATCTGCCTCTGGTACACCGCCAGATTCCTATTGTTGCCGATGACTATGTAGATATGGAATTTGGTACTGGTGTGGTTAAGATAACTCCGGCGCATGACCCGAATGACTTTGAGGTTGGATTACGCCATGATCTGCCGGTGATCAATGTACTGACAGAGGATGCGAAGATCGTGGAGGACTATCCGAAGTATGCCGGGATGGATCGCTATGAAGCACGAAAAGAGATTATCAAGGATCTGGAGGCAGAAGGCGCATTATTAAAGACAGAGGATCATGAGCATAATGTAGGTACCTGTTATCGTTGCCATACCACGGTGGAGCCAAGAGTTTCCAAGCAGTGGTTTGTGGCAATGGAGAAACTGGCGAAGCCAGCTATTGAGGCAGTAAAGAAAGGGGATACAAAATTTGTCCCTCCTCATTTTGATAAGACCTATTATCACTGGTTAGAGGGAATCCGTGACTGGTGTATTTCCCGTCAGCTCTGGTGGGGACATCGGATTCCGGCATTTTACTGTGATGATTGTGGTGAAATGATCGTAACCAAGGAAAACACCTGTAAATGCCCACAGTGTGGCAAAGAAATGCGGCAGGATCCAGATACACTGGATACCTGGTTTAGTTCCGCCTTATGGCCATTTTCAACTTTAGGTTGGCCGGAGAAGACAGAAGAGATGGATTATTTCTATCCAACCAGTACTCTGGTAACTGGTTACGATATTATCTTTTTCTGGGTGATCCGTATGATGTTTTCCGGCTTGGAGCATACCGGAGAAGTTCCTTTTAATACAGTACTGATCCATGGTCTGGTACGGGATTCTCAGGGACGTAAGATGAGTAAATCTCTTGGCAATGGTATTGATCCTTTGGAAGTCATTGAAAAATATGGTGCGGATGCTTTGCGTTTTACTCTGGTTACCAATAATGCACCGGGTAATGATATGCGTTTCTACTGGGAACGTGTGGAGGCGAGTCGGAACTTTGCCAATAAAGTATGGAATGCATCCCGTTTCATTATGATGAATCTGGGAGATGCGAAGATTACAGAACCGGCAGAGGGAGAGTTAGAGATCGCTGACCGTTTCATTTTGTCTGCCATGAATACCGTAGCAAAAGAGATTACTGATAATATGGAGAAATACGAGTTAGGTGTTGCTGTTCAGAAAATCAATGACTTCATCTGGACGGAATTCTGTGACTGGTATATTGAAATGGTAAAACCTCGCTTATATGCTAAGGAGGAAAATCCGGCATCTGCCAATGCAGCATTTTGGACATTACGGACGGTACTGATTGACTCTCTGAAACTGTTACATCCATATATGCCGTTTATTACGGAGGAAATCTTCTGTACTCTACAGTCAGAAGAGGAATCCATTATGATTTCTGCATGGCCGGAATATCAGGAAAAGTGGCATGATTCGGAGGCAGAGGCAAATGCTGAATTGGCTAAAAATCTGACTCGTGGTATCCGAAATATCCGCAGTGAGATGAATGTACAGCCGTCCCGTAAGGCGAAGGTTTACATTGTTGCCGATAATGATGAAACAGCAAAGCGTCTGGAAGATTTGAGAAACGTATACTTCCATATGATTTCTGCTTCGGATGTGGTAATACAGCGGGATAAGACGGGAATCGAGGACAATGCAGTATCCGTTGTGATCGATAAGGCGGTAATCTATATGCCGATTTCCGACCTGGTGGATCTGGAAAAGGAAAAAGAACGACTGACCAAAGAAAAGAAGCGTTTGGAAGGAGAGTTGAAACGAGTTCATGGCATGCTTGGTAATGAGAAGTTTATGAGCAAGGCACCAGAGCAGAAAATAGCCGAAGAACGGGAGAAATTAGCAAAATACGAGAGTATGATGAGCAAGGTGGAAGAGGAGTTAGCCGCCTTGGAATAATCAAAATATTCCTAACAAAATAGCTGCGAATAATTATGACTCAAAAATAATCATGCTCTGTCTTGCAATATAAGAGAAAGTCCGATATACTATATTTAACTATATTTCCACAGTTGTCTTGAATTTTCGATGGATATGGGAAGGGAGATAGATTATGGGGGAAACGTTATCAAATAGTACATTGGAGTCACTGGATGGAATTGATATTTCTTTTTCATCAGATGATATGGAAGTATATTTGTGTCTGCAGGATGAAGGAAGCGAGTATACAGTCTCTCTAATTAAAGCACGTCTAAAAGAGGTGGGGGTAACCACTGGTATTATGGATGATGTGATCCGTGATATGATTGAACAGAAGAAATATGGTGAGACAATAAAGATTGCAGAAGGAATTCGTCCGGTTGCCGGAGTGGACGGCTGGTATGAGTTTTTGTTTGAGACAGAGCGTGATGATAAACCAAAGATTTTGGCTGATGGATCAGTGGACTATTCCATGTATGGAGATATTCCGTCTGTGGAGGAAGGCGCTACGATAGCCATCTATCATCCGGCACAGGAATCCAAAGATGGAGTGGATGTCTTTGGAAAGCTGCTGGTGGCAACCAAAGGAAAAAATATGGCGAAGCTTTCTGGCAGAGGATTTATGGCTCTGGAGGATGGCTGTACTTTTGTTGCCAAATATGGCGGAAAGATTACATATCAGGATGGCAGGGTATCCATTGAACAGGAGTTGTATATCAAGGATGATGTATCAAATACAACTGGAGACATTACTTATCGTAATGATATCCATGTAAGAGGAAATGTTCTGACTGGTGTTACCTTGATTTCTGAAAAGGGATCAATTATTGTAGATGGTTATGTGGAATCTGCAGTACTGAAAGCCAAAAAAGATGTGATCTTGAAAAATGGAATGCAGGGAAATGAGCGCGGCAGTATTGAGGCTGGTGGTGATGTCAGTGGTAAATTTTTTGAACGGACAAAAATTACGGCTGGCTGTAATGTAAATGCCAATGCTATTATGAATAGTATTGTTACAGCTGGTAATGATGTGATTGTATCCGGACGTTTTGGCATTATTGTTGCCGGGGAGATTCGTGCAACCCATCAGATCCGTGCAACCATCATTGGAAATACCGCAGAGGTGGAAAATCGGATTTATGCCGGCTCAGAGAGTGAAATTTTGCCAAAATTAACTCATTGCGAGTCGCAGAAAAAGATAGCAGAAGAAGAAATGGCAAAGATTGTACAGACTTTGGAGGCAGTGGATGATGCTATTGCTAAGGCAGAGAATCCCGATCTTCAAAAGAAACGCTTGCAGTTGATGCGTGCCAAGATTGAGAAAGATAGTCAGATTAATACTGTGGAGAAGCAGAGGACGGAACTATTGGAGACATATACAAAAGTCAATGATGCCAAGGTAACCATTGATAAAACAGTGTATCCGGGAACGGTGATTTCTATTAATGGAATGAAGAAAACATTGACAGAAGATGAGACGCATGTGGAATATGCCAGAAGAGGTTCCGGTATTATTGTATATCATATTGAGGAAGCGTAATGGTTATATGTCGAGTTTTGCGGATGATAGATACCCAAAAATGACAGGAGGTAGTGTAAGATGGATTTTGAAGCAGAATTAGCCAAGTTTCAGCCGAGTCTGGATGTTGAGCAGGCAGAGGATGCGATTCATGGGAATAATACAACGGATGTAACAGATTTGCTACAGACGATATTGAGCAGCAGATTAGAAGAAATTGCAAGGGATTCGGAAGCGTAGGAGGAATCATGAATTGTCCAAGATGTAATGCAACAGTAGCCTTTGCGAAGAATCGGTGTGATAATTGTGGTCAGGATCTCCGGGCGTATCGCAGAACGGTTAGTATATCAAATCAGTATTATAATGATGCTTTAAGTCAGGCAGAAGTACGGGATTTATCCGGTGCAATTCATTCTCTCAAGCAGAGCCTGCAGTTTAATAAGTTGAATACCAATGCCAGAAATTTATTGGGATTGATTTATTACGAAGAGGGGGAAATTGTAGCTGCTTTAAGCGAATGGGTATTGAGCAAACATTTTCAAGATAAAGATAATGATGCGGATCAGTATATTCGTCAGGTACAGGCTAATCCCAGCAAATTTGAGCAATACAATCAGACCATCAAAAAATACAATGCTGCTTTGCAGTCTGCAAAATATGGCGATGGGGATATGGCGATCATCCAATTAAAGAAGGTAGTTAGCATTAATCCTAAATTTATTCGTGCCAGTCAGTTGTTGGCATTGTTGTATATGCAGAATGGCACCAGAGAGGATCGTGCCAGAGCATACAGGCTAATGCAGCAGGCAGCTAAGATTGATGTGACAAATACCACCACACTGCGCTATCTGCATGAACTATCTGATATGCGGAGTGGTAAATCAGATCCGGTTGTCAAAGCGGTAAAACGGGAGCAGGAAAATGCCAAGAAAGCCTCTACATTGCCTAATGTGGAGGAGGATGCCTACAAGGTTATTACACCGTATAAAGAGGAAAGACCGTCTATTCTGCCTTTTGTCAATGTGATGGTAGGTGTTATTATCGGTTTAGCCGTTATGTATTTTCTGGTTATTCCCCATATCAAGTCGAATGCTTCTTCGGAGGCAAACAAGAAGTTCCAGCAGTACAGTGAGAATCAGGCTTCTGCTGCCGTAGATGTGTCAAC
>CAMWKN010000176.1 GCA_947174825.1 uncultured Clostridium sp. | reverse complement strand
TGAAAAGATTATTCAAATCCACCATAACTGCATACATAACAAAATAAGCAATGCTTAATGTTCCAAGCCCCATCAAAATACTACCAACCATCATTTCTCAGGCCCCCCTTTCTACCAATCAAATCCCGCCATATAAGACAATATCCTGTTACACAAAAAACTGCACCACTGCATACGGCTTTCCGTCAGCATCGTTCAATGCCACTAAATATTCCGCATCCATACTATAAACTACTGGGATAATCTCATCTCCTAACATAGCCTGTTTGCGATATTCCACCCGCAATTCCCGCACGGTGATTTCCTCTTTGACAGCAGTCAGTGCCATGCGCACATATTGCCCGTTATTAACATGATGATTGGTGTCCAGATGGTATTCCTGCACCACATATCCCGGCTGTATTTCCCCGTCCTGCTGTGGTATCCGAATTTTCCGTGATGCATAATCCATTGGCAGCGGTTCATGAACCCCGTATACATCCCCAATCTCCGGCGTTACAATCATTGGTCGTCCCTTTTTCAAATCCATTAACACCCACAAAGAATTGGCAATGGCAATCCGTTCCTCCGGCTTGTCCTGTTTCGTAATCAGAAAATTACGATGACCAAACATTTTCTCATAACCAAAGGACTGTGTCCCAACGGTAATTTTCTCCCCCATTCGAGGATATTCATCAATAATAATCTGCCAGAAATTCAGCACCCACATAGTTTGTTGTTTCTTGTGGTATTCCAGTCCTACCCCCAGATCTTCCGATTGGAAATTCGTGCAATCCTGCATATAATCAATAATACTTTCTATAGTCAAATGCGCACTGGCATCTGTCTCACTATAACGCACACGGCTGTCAAATGTATACATAATATTCCTCATTTCTCCTTTCTACTTTCCTTATTCTACAGTATAAACCTTTTTTCAGAATTAGCAAGTACCCCTGTGTTACTTTTTCGCACTACTGTCACTGGTCACATAGCGAACTGTGACCTACTTTGTCCTGTTGATTTCTACTATCTCACATGTTATCATAATGAAGTCAAATCAAATACCCTGCTATAAGCTAGCAGGGCATGAAAGAATCGCATGAATTTTGCAATCAGAAAAAGACAATCATGCAGAAACGAGGGAATCTATGTACTATATTTTAAAAGATTATCTGAATCCGAATCAAATTGCTATGGCAGGCGTTCTGGTGGCTTTTGTATTAACTTTTTTGGGATTAAAATTCCCCTTTTCCTTTTTGCCAAAAGACCAGGGACGAGAGTTTGCCGTCAACGGCGCCCTGTCCAGAGGAAAAACCCGCGGCGTAGGACTAACCTTTGTATCCAGCTTCATCATCAGCTGTCTGCTCTTTATGCCCTTAACACGGGAGTACATCATTTACTGCATCCTGCTATTCGCCATGATGCTTAGCGGATATCTGGATGATGCCGCTGAAACCCCATGGAGCGATTACAAAAAAGGGGCTATTGATCTGGTTCTGTCCATCATGACTGTGGTTACCTTTCTCAACTTTAATTCATCGGAGTTACATATTGGAACAGTCGTAATCAATCTGCCCTATCCAGTCTATTTCATTCTGGCAATTGTCCTTCTCTGGGTATCCATTAATGTGACCAACTGCTCCGATGGCGTAGACGGATTATGTGGCAGCCTGTGTTGTGTTGTCATTGCATCCTTTGCTGTACTATTTCCGTTACAACTGGGGGAATATGTCATCGCATCCCTATTATTTGTAGCAACCCTGCTGGCATACCTGTGCTTTAACTCAAAGCCAAGCAGTATGCTTATGGGCGATGCCGGTTCCCGGGCATTGGGCTTCTTCATTGCTATCCTAGCCATGAAGACCGGGCATCCTCTAATGTATATTATTCTGGCACTTATGCTGATTATTGATGGCGGTTTAGGACTTGTCAAAGTATTTCTACTGCGTTTCCTCAAAATTCATATACTCAAGAATACGCTGACACCGATCCACGACCATGTGCGAAAAAACAAGGATTGGTCTGATACTCAAGTAGTTTTCCGATTTACCATTATCCAGTTTTTATGTGCAGTAGTGGGATATATGGTGCTTTCCTCTTTCTAGCGCATGAAATCTCAAATTTCTGATGACTGTATTTTTTACCTGAATACTAGAAATATAGGCTGTAAAAAGGGACAGGAGAATGTATTTCCAATACTTACATTCTCCTGTCCCTGTTTTCATACATTCTGATCGCAGCCAAAGCCTATCGCCTATCCTGTCCTGCTATCAGTTCACCTTGCCTAATTGGCTTTACTTCTTTTTCTTTCGTATCATTTTTAATGCTTTCTTTTTGACTTTCTTTAAGCTCTTTCCTTTGGCAATTACTTTTTTCAGTCCACCACATCCCTTAAAAGCATTCTTGGAAATGGCAGAAACTTTATATGTCTTGCCCCCAGTCTTAACCTTCGCTACAATCGTAGCCTTGGTAATGGACTTGCTGTTGACACCTACCACTGTAGCCGTCTTTTTCTTGCGATTTACCTTGTAAATCAGTCCCTTTTTCTGGACATAATTCCCTGCTTTATCCTGATATTTGGACACATCTACCTTAGGATTATTTGGGGTCGGAGATACAGTAGGAGTAGTTGGTGTCGGGTCTTTTTTATCTGATCCGCTCTGTGATTTTGCAATCCATTTTGGATATAACCTATTCGAACTGACATAATACTCTGGCTCTCCATAGTCATATTCATACATCTTGTATAGCTCTGTCACCTTATAACGGTTGTCGAAATAGGTATCATAGTTTTCTGTAAACTCCTCAAGAGTGCCATATCCATATTCATCCTGCAGCCACTCCTGTAAAAATGATTCCAGACTATCATATTCCTCTGACAGATAGTCACTATTTTCCCACCATTCTGTATAGTCTTGAACACTCTGTTGGTAATTCTGTATCATGTATTCCTTATATTTGGCATAAGATTCTTCATTCACGGCATACGCTTGCGAATACCAGCCACCAAATTCATATCCCTCCTTTACAGGATCCTTTGGAAAAGCCAGCTCTGTTACTTCTTGATAACATAATGCAATATAGGGGTCTTTCCCCTCTGAATATGTAGAGGACCACCCATCCCCATCATCTTCTATCTCCCATGTTCCATCCAGATAGAAATACACATATCTCATGTCTAATACAGAAATATAAATGCTATCCTCTTCCTGCAAAGTCACACTGTCAATCTGCTTCTCTGTCCCATCTGCCAATATGCGGTATATATCATACTGGGTTTCAGAAACCGGATTATTCAGACAATATCTGTTTCCTACTACTGTCATAGCTACCTCTTCACCTGTTGCCCCATTCACCGCCTTCAGACGCAGATCGATCTTAAAATCCTTTTTATCTAATTCTAATTGGAACAAAATCTGTTTTGACCATTGTAATGTATTCTGAGCGTCATACAGCATCGCTAATAGTGTCATAGAATCTACTTTACTGCTATTTTGATTCAAAACATCCAGAAAACTCTGCTGCTTCCATTGTTCTGCCGTTATTGTCTCAGCCGTAATCGCCGCATTCGATCCATGTACTGGAACAGCAGCGCCTTCCAGACAGTAGCAATTTGTAATCAAATCCGGATACTGAGAATACGCTATGATGGATCCCATCGTACTTCCCGCAGATACTGTTCCCAACTGAATACAATTTACCAGACGACTTCCATGATTTTTCTCCCTATCCTCATAATCTTCCGGATATAAGGATTTCAAATCACTGTTTCCAACGATACCGCCTACATAAGTAGTCCCTGATATTGCACCATGGTTCCACAGATTTCCCAGATTCATATATACAGCATCACCTACAATACCGCCTGCTGCCGTATCCGCAGTTACCACACCATAATTTTGTACATTGACAATGTCGCCATCCACAGCGCTACCGCAGATACCTCCGGCATGTTGATCCGCAGTAACTTCTCCTTGATTCTTAACCACATTAATTTGGCCTTCATCCATCTTGCCTGCGATACCACCGGCACTCTCCTTACCAATAATTTTTCCAGTATTTTCACAATTAACAACACTGGCATTATATATAACTGTTACGATACCAGCTGCTTTATCGGCACTGATTTCACCGCTATTGGAACACTTAGTCACCATTGCTGTTCTTTCATTCACACTTTCTACAATACCTGCTGCGCATTCTCCACCAGTAATCTTGCCTGTATTTCTGCAATTCGTAATCCCTCCATCGAAAGCACTTATTGCAATGCCTGTTGCCCAACCATTTGACACAATATTTCCCTCATTGGCACAATTCTGAATCTTGGCTGTGGCAGAGCCCCAACCCCAAACTCGTATACCAGATGCATAAGATGAATCTGCTGTTTCATCCACTGCCGTCAAATTTCCATAGTTCACACAATCCTTAATCTCGGAATCACCAGCATCCTCAATGATACCTGCCACACTAACATATTTACCTGTTGCAGACAGATCCGCATGATTCTGACAATTTTCTATACAACTGGAATCCCTTCCGCAATCGACTATGGCTGCCATAGATAAATACATTTTATCAGTTGTAACAAAGTCTTTCATTGTATCCGCATCTACAAAACTTATAGAATCAAGATTGATATTCCGCAAAACCGCATTTTCTATTACACCAAACATACCCAGACAATAGTAATTGTACTCACTTTGCTTTACAGAAATCCTCAGATTGCGAATTGGATGGCTACCTCCATCATATATTCCATAAAACGGAATATCATCATAGTCAATTTCTTCCCATTCTTCATCCTCATCATATACCATCTTATATTCACGAATACCAATCGGCTCCATAAGCATATCTTTCCCGTCGATATCCGCTGTCTGTTTAAACATCACACCTGCAGTCCGCTTCCCTGCTTTAGTATACTCACTCAGCATCTTTAACTCTTCCGCTGAATCAATCGTTACCACACTGCCAATGGTCGCTGCATTATAACTGCCATCCTCTTTCGCCAGAGAGGACATGGTTACTGTTTTTGCGTCCTGGTTTTGACCATCTGTCTGGCGGTCAGAACCGGCAGATTTGGTAGCTGCGCTCTGTTTCAGATTAGTAATCTTAATTTTGGTCTTTTTCAGATTAACGCCGCTCTTTTTGATTAACTTCTGGTATGCCTTTTTCTTTGCTTTCGGACAGTTGATT
>CAMWKN010000175.1 GCA_947174825.1 uncultured Clostridium sp. | reverse complement strand
AATTCTTGCTGTGTTATTGCTAGGATTGCTCTATCATCCAGAGGATACCGGATACATACCAGAGACGGTACCGAATATTCAGAATTCGGTGGAGCTTTGGCGATGTTTTGCCGGAGGTTTCCCAAAATACATCGAGGAAATTGCGCTTTCTCTGTTGCCAATTGCGGTTTTTTTTGCGATATTTCAGATAATTTCCCTGCGGTTTGGCAAAAAAACATTGCTGAAAATAATCATTGGTATTTTTTATACTTATATTGGACTGGTGTTGTTTTTGACCGGAGTGAATGTAGGTTTTATGCCGGCAGGTAACTATCTGGGTAAATTGATTGCAGAGTTGCCCTACAGGGTGATATTGATACCAATTGGCATGATTATCGGTTTTTTTATCGTCAAAGCAGAGCCGGCAATCTATGTATTGATGGAACAGGTGGAGGAGATTACTTCTGGTGCCATATCGGGTCGTGCCATGGGATTGAGCCTGTCTCTGGGAGTGGCATTTTCTGTTGGCTTAGCGATGACCCGGGTATTGACAGGTATTTCTCTGTTGTGGTTTATCCTGCCGGGATATCTGCTTGCGCTCTGTCTGTCCCTGTTTGTGCCTAAGATCTTTACCGCCATTGCTTTTGACTCCGGCGGTGTGGCGTCCGGACCGATGACAGCTACCTTTCTGCTGCCATTTGCCATGGGAGCATGTCAGGCATTAGGCGGAAATATTGTTCAGGATGCCTTTGGCATCATTGCCATGGTGGCTATGACCCCTTTAATTGCGATTCAGGTTCTGGGTGCCGTATACCGTCTGAAGTCGAGACGGGAGGCGGTGTCTTCCGAATCTTACTTGGATATCTGGGGTGAAGATGACATTATTGAGCTATAAGGAGTTGCAAAAGCATGGGTTATACAGTGATATTTTGATGTAGGAGGAATGGTATGAATGAAATTTATATGATGACCATTATCACCAACCGAGGGATGCGGGAAAAGTTTATCTCTTTCTTTCAAAAAAATGATATTCATATTACGGTATCTACTTTGGGATCTGGTACAGCAAATAGTGCTATTCTGGATTATCTGGGTGTGGAAAAGACGGAAAAGGCGATTTATTTTGCATTTGTTACCCGGAATGTCTGGAAAAACTTAAAAAAAGAACTTTATAACAAGATGAATATTGATATACCGGGCAGGGGAATTGCGTTTCTCATACCCATGAGCAGTATCGGTGGAAAGAAAGCATTAAATTATTTGACGATTGGCCAGGAAGTAGTGATTGAGGAGGAGAGTTCATTGAAAGAGACAGAGTTTGAATTGTTAGTTACCATTGCAAATGCCGGTTATATGGAAACGATTATGGACGCTGCCAGAAGTGCTGATGCACCGGGAGGAACTGTGATTCATGCCAAGGGTACCGGTGTGGAACATGCCAGAAAGTTTTTGGGAATTTCGCTGGCAGAGGAAAAGGAAATGATTTTTATTGTGGTGCGTACCAGGCAGAAAAATGCTATTATGAAAGCGATTATGGAACAGGCGGGAACTGGGAGTCCTGCAGGTGGAGTGGTGTTTTCGCTGCCGGTAACCAGCACAGCGGGGTTGAGGCTGGTGGAAGAGATGGAAGAGTGATAGATTGATCATGAAAAAGTCCAGTTTTTCCTTAAAATGGGATTTCTGGACTTTTTTGAAATTCATTGAAGATACGAAAGAAATAGCTTATAATAATGAGTATAATAAACAAAACCAACTACAAATGATAGGAGGGTATCCATGGAAGAACATAAAATTCTATTTACAACCGATGCAACCATTACCTTTGATGAATATGTGCGATATAGCAATCGTGTGTCTCGGTTTAAGAATATACTTTCCTATATTCTGTGGATTGGTATTGCAGGGGCACTTTGCGTCTGGGCAGTAACATTGGGCAAATATACTCGTGCATTCATGGTTGCTGCGGTTTGCATTTCGAAGGTGGCAAGCAGTCCGGCAGTCAGAATGGCAAAGCTGAAACAGGCTTTTGCTGACAGGGACAGTGTGGGAAACTGTTACCTGGTATATGACTTTTATGAAGATGGTTTTGTTATGACTTGTAATAACGATCCCAGCGACTTATGTGAGTATTGGTATTTGGATGGGATTGTTGAGACGAAAACTAATTTTTATTTTAGGTACAATGGAGATGATGGCTGTATTATTATCAAGGAAAACTGTTCTCCCCAATTAATTCATTTCCTTCATACAATGAAAGACGATACAAAGGGACCGCTGTATAATGAGGGAGTGTATGCCACACTTCCGGGACCAGCAGCATATTTTGAAGTTCCTTATGAAATCATTAATTGGAAAGCATCGCCTACAGAAGTAGTGGATCAATATAGGAGAGCCTTACAGAAGGCTCCGGTAGAGGGATATCCGGTCATTTTTGAGAATGATGAAAGGACGATGGCAGAGTTAGAGGCTTTGGAGGAAAATGTGAATCGGGAGATTCTTTTGCCGTGGGAGTCATCAGAGGAAATGCCATTGCCGGATGGAAAAAAACTATTGGAAAAATGGTATCGGGAGAGACATGACGGGGAAGAACTGTGGGATGATGATCCCTCGTAAAAGTTAGTTCCGGGAAATGGCAATCCTCAGGATACCTTTATTGGGACAGAGGTTTGTTTTCGTGTTTTTGACAATGATGATCTCATTATGTTAAAATTTCCAGTGGATGCACCGTGGAAGCTTCTGGCATATTTTCCGATGTATGACTGCGAAGATATAACAGAAATTATGGACTTAATGGCAGTTGGAAAATACTGGTATGAGAGATATGGTGCGGTTCCAGCAGTCTTTGGTTGTAATATGCTGGAATTCTGGGCAGAAGACTTGAAGCTATCTGAAGAGGATGCCTGGCAGCTGGCGAGAGAGCAGACTGCGTTTGATGACTGCGCATTGGAGATTTGTACAGAGTCTGGAACAGTTGGGGAATTGGCATACGATTTGCAGAAGACAAGAACATGGTATTTTATGTGGGAACCATGAGAAGATGATAGGAAAATACAAAACCGCTAGAGCGATTATGGTATCATGATCAAACTCTAGCGGTTTTATGCACTCAGACAGCAAAGGAAGATGTCACTTCGTGACGCTGGCTGGCGCAGCAAAGTGTGCGAAGCACACTTTATTATAATTTTATTTATGGCAGAAATTCATTACAGTTTTGCCATCTCTGCAAACTGATCTTTCAGGCAGCCATACAGATTCTTGTAAATCTGATGATATTTATCATACTCAGCCGTAGCTGCAGCATCCGGATGACATTCCTTGGCTGGATCGGTGTGAATCATTTCCCGGCAGGCAGATTCTACGCTTTCGTAGAGTCCAGCACCTACTCCGGCAAGAATAGCCACACCCAGTGCAGGACCTTCGGTGGCGGTTACAGTGTTGACATCACAGCCAAACATATCAGCCATCATCTGACGCTGTACGCCATTCTTGGCACCACCGCCGCATGCCATCATCTCGGAGACATTGATGCCCATTTCTTTGATAATGTCATTGCAGTCAGTCAGAGAATACTGGATACCTTCCATGACAGCTCTTGCCATATCTGCAGTGGTGTGCATGCTGGACAGACCGAAGAATACACCACGGCAATCCGGATCCAGATGCGGTGTACGCTCTCCATTTAAGTATGGCAGATAGAGCAGACGGTTTGCTCCGATTGGTGTTTTCAGAACATCAGCATTAATCAGATCAAAGGCGCCACAGCCTTGCTCCTTTGCTTTGCGGGCATATTCGGTACCGATATTATCCTGGAACCATGCTAGGGAATAGCCGGCTGCCTGGGTCACACCCATCACATGCCATGCGCCAGGTACGGCACAGCAGAAAGTATGAACACGTCCCTTTGGATCAATGGAGATATTGCTGCTATGGGCGAATACCACACCACTGGTTCCAATGGTGGTAAATGCCTTGCCGTCCTCTACCACGCCGGTTCCTACGGCAGCAGCAGCGTTATCGCCGGCACCGCCTACTACTACTGTAGAAGTAGACAATCCGGTTTTTTCTGCAATTTCCGGCAGGATGGTTCCAGTTACTTCCGGTGATTCATAAACCTTTGCCAACAGGCTCTTGTCAATCTCTAATTTCTCCAGTACTTCATCGGACCATTGACGCTTTGGTACATCCAAAAGCTGCATACCAGAGGCATCGGATACTTCTGTTGCAAACTCTCCCGTCAGAATATAGCGTACATAATCTTTTGGAAGAAGAATATGTTTGCATTTTGCATAGTTTTCTGGTTCGTTGTTGCGTACCCAGAGGATCTTGGAGGCGGTAAAGCCGGTCAGTGCTGGATTTGCTGTGATTTCAATTAATCGTTCTGCGCCAACTTTTGCTGTGATTTCCTCACATTCCTTGCCAGTACGCTGGTCACACCAGATAATGGACGGACGGATTACTTCGCCGGCTTCATCTAACATAACCAGACCGTGCATTTGTCCGGAAATACCCAGCCCTTTGATATCGTCTCCAGAAACACCAGAATCTTTGATGACTTTTGTAATGGTTTCCAGGGCAGCGTCCCGCCAGTCTTCCGGTTTTTGCTCTGCCCAACCGTTATTCGGTGTATACAATGGATAATCTTTGCTGGCAGAGGCGATCACCTCGCCCTTTTCATCAAATAAAACGGTTTTGGTTGATGAAGTTCCCAAATCAATACCTATTAAGTAATTCATGTGTTTGCTTCCTTTCTTTCTTTAATTATAATGTCTTAGCTACTGCGCTATAGTTTTAGTGTGGAATGGAATGCTGATTTGGCTTTCCATTTTTTCGGTATGTAAGAGAGGCGATGGCGTATTCCGCCACCGCCTCTCTGCTTGTTTTTACTCTATAGGAGAATAATCACTATGCAACCATTCCTATAGATGAATCGGTACAATAGCTAGCTGTACTATTTCAAGGACAGCTAGAGTTTATTATGATCGTTTTGTTTGTAATAATAATTACATAAATGGATTCTCTGTCTTGTACAACATTCCCTTAGGCTGATTAAATCCGATTTCATTTACATCCACACCGATATATTTGAAGACTTCGAATAATTCCTTGCCAAAATGACCAAATGCAACGGCGCCATGATGAGGATAGTTGCCCTCGATTAATACATGACGGTAGAAACGTCCCATCTCTGGAATCGCAAAGATACCAAT
>CAMWKN010000174.1 GCA_947174825.1 uncultured Clostridium sp. | reverse complement strand
AAACCGGCTATATTAGTGGATTGGAGGAAGAAGACCCCGAAGAGGCAAATGGACGTATTGAATACATTGAAGAACTGATCAGCAAAGTAGTTTCCTATGAGGAAAACTGCGAAGAAGAACCTACGCTGGATGGTTTTCTGGAAGAAGTGGCACTGATTGCAGACATTGACACTCTGGATGCAGAAACGGATTTGGTGCTGCTGATGACCTTGCACAGCGCTAAAGGTCTGGAATTTCCTTATGTCTATCTGGTGGGTATGGAGGATGGCATCTTTCCGGGTTATAGCGCTGTCATGGGCGATGATCCTGAGGAAATGGAGGAAGAACGCCGCCTGTGCTATGTGGGAATTACACGGGCAATGCAAAAGCTTTCCCTCAGCTGTGCCCGCAGCCGTTTTCGCAATGGAGAACAGCAGTATAACCGTCCTTCCTGCTTTATTGGTGAAATACCACGGTTTCTGCTGAAACAAAGTGGCTTTCTTACCAGAGACACCAGTCTGCATCAACTGTCCTTTGACGAACTGCCGGGAAGATCCGGAAAATCCGTTCTGTTTTCCCCACATCCTGCCGGAAACGGAGCACTACCGAACAAAAGCAAAGGGACAAATGCTTCCTCTGCCTGGAATCCAACTGCCGAAACACAAACCAAACAAGCTGTTAGACGCAGTTCCGGTCAGGATCTTTTTGCGGGAAATCCAATGATCTCCCGTGGATTTGCTGGTATGTCAACCGGCTCTGGCAACTCCAGTAAAACTGCAGCCACATCCTATACAAAAAAAGGTAGTTCTGGTGCAAAATCTACCCCTGCACCAATTCGCTATGGCGAAGGTGACCGTGTAAAACATATTAAATTTGGCGAAGGTAAGGTCACTTCCCTGATCGAAAAATCCGGTGATTATGAAGTGACAGTAGAATTTGACAGTGGCACCACCAGACGTATGATGGCATCCTTTGCGAAACTAACTAAAATTTAAAAGAGCTGCTTGCAATGCAGGCAGCTCTGGTGTATAATCTACTCAGAAAGGTAATCGGAAGTGATTTTCCGATGTGCCCTCAGTGGTATAACTATTTTGAAATAGCATTCACTTTAGGCGGTGGGATGCTATTTCTTTTTATGATGATGATTGTCTATGTAAGACAGTGCCGTAAACAACACAAGTAATAATGTAAGAACTTCCATTATACTCATATGGCATCACCCCCTTATAAAGACTAGAGGGCATCACCGGAAAATCGCATCCTGCTTTCTTTTCAACGATACAGTTTTATCATATCATATGTAATACAAATATTCAACTATAACTTTTTATTAGGAATCAAGAAAAAAGATAGATATTATGGCAAATATATGATATACTTTTTAATATATGAGTTCCGGGTTCTGTATCCCAGATCAGAGCGATCGGAGCAAAACTAGAAAGGATGTGGAAATATGAATCTGAACATGAGTAACAAACTGGACGAACTGATGAATGCAGCAAAGATTAACGAATTGTTGCACAAAAAGGAATTAGAGGAGAAAAATAAGAATGGTATCCTGATTGCCTTGGCAATCATTGGTGCAATCGCTGCTGTTGCTGTCATTGCTTATTTTGTATATGACTATTTCTTCGTACCGGATTATCTGGATGACTTCGATGCCGATGACTTCAATGACAACTTCGAAGATGATTTCATTGAATTTTCTGACGAAGAGACCAAACCGGAAGCAGAAGACTAAATCTCTACTCAAGTACAAGTAAAGAGTATTTTATCGAACAATTTTAATACCGAAATGGTAAATCCATTTCGGTATTTTCATGGAGACGAATCGATCATAGAAGAAGCAGATGTCCCTGCTCTCTTCCATGACCAGAAAGGAAGGACAAAACTATGAAACTCTGGGGAGGACGTTTTACCAAAGAAACCAACCAGCTGGTACATAACTTCAATGCTTCTCTTCCATTTGACCAGAAATTTTTTGAAGAAGATATCACAGGAAGCATCGCCCATGTAACCATGCTGGCAGAACAGGATATCCTGACACAGGAGGACCGGGATCAGATTATCCAAGGTCTGGAGGGAATCCGTGAAGATATCCGAAACGGTAAGTTGGAATTTACGGAAGAACATGAAGATATACACAGCTTTGTGGAGGCACATCTGATTGAACGGATTGGAGATGCCGGCAAGAGGCTGCACACCGGACGCAGCCGTAACGATCAGGTTGCACTGGATATGAAATTATATACCCGCAAAGAAATTCTGGAAATGGATGCTCTGTTGAAAGATCTTCTATCCAGTATTTTGAAAATTATGAAAGAGCATACAGACACCATCATGCCGGGATTTACCCATTTGCAAAAGGCACAGCCTATCACACTGGCGCACCATATGGGAGCCTATTTTGAAATGTTTTCCAGAGACCGCTCCCGCCTGCAGGATATCCATAACCGCATGAACTACTGCCCTCTCGGCTCTGGTGCACTGGCAGGCACCACTTATCCATTAAACCGTGAACGTACTGCAGAACTGCTGGGATTTGCAGGACCAACACGTAATAGTATGGATTCTGTATCCGACCGGGATTACCTCATTGAATTCTCGGCTGCCATGTCCATTATCATGATGCATCTCAGCCGTTTCTGTGAGGAAATCATTATCTGGAACACCAATGAATATCAATTTATCGACATTGATGACTCCTATTCCACAGGAAGCAGTATCATGCCGCAAAAGAAAAATCCGGACATTGCAGAACTGGTACGTGGCAAAACCGGACGGGTCTATGGCAATCTCATGTCCCTGTTAACCACCATGAAAAGCCTGTCTCTGGCATATAATAAGGATATGCAGGAAGATAAGGAATTCGTTTTTGATGCCATTGATACCACCAAGGGATGCATTGTCCTGTTCCATGGTATGCTGGATACTCTGACCTTCCACCGGGATCGTATGCGTGCCAGTGCCGAAGGCGGCTTTACCAACGCAACGGATGCTGCCGACTATCTGGTTGGCAAGGGAGTTCCTTTCCGTGATGCCCATGGCATTGTAGGACAACTGGTACTATACTGTATTGACCATAATTTGTCTCTGGGAGAAATGTCATTAGAGGAATACCAGCAGATCAGTCCGGTATTTGAGGAAGATATCTATGAGGCAATCAGCATGGAAACCTGTGTAGAGAAACGAAATACTATCGGCGCTCCCGGCACAGAAGCCATGACAGCAGTCATTGCAGAGTACGAAAAATATCTGCATCAATAGTATGGGAGACTGTTTCCATTTTTGTGTAAAGTCAAAAATTTGTGAATAGTATCCTCAAACGGGCAGAACCACTTTTAGGGTTTTGCCCGTTTTGTATTACTCACTTCATTAACAATGGCAGAAAATGTTCTATTCTTAAATGTTAATAGATTTTCTTACAAATTATTATAACCAAATCTAAGAGCAAAATCTTCTCTTATCTTACAATACTCTGAATTATGTTCATTTGCTTCTTTGCTATATAGTAATCATCTTACTTTTCCAGTTCTTCCATCTTACTCTGTATATCCTCAATATCTGGAAAAATCAATCGAATACCCCGCCTATACATTGCTAATACTTCCCGCAAATTAACAGCCAGTTCCCTTTCTAATTTGCTATGTATAGTAACAGGTTTATTTTCAATCGTATGCACATGGTCAAGATAGCTGGTTATAATAGGAAATGCGTTCTGAATCAAAAAAACATTTTCTCTCCCGGCAAATTTTCCTATAATAATCGTATTGCACTTGCCATACCGCTTCTTTTTCTTTTCGATAATTTTCTTATACTTCTCAACTTGAGAACTAATTGGAATCATCCAATACAATTCCTTATTTTTATTATCTTGAATTGCCAGAAAATGGGGACGGTAATTGCCATCTTCCTTATTACTCATGAGGTACTTATCCTTTACCAAGTCAAAAAACTCATTTTTAATATGGTAAGAGTATCCTTGCCTTACTTCCATTTTTTCTCCTTATGAAAAATCCCCATCAAAATTGATGGGGATTCATTTACGAACTATACTACTTATATCCCACCTGTATAGCAAGTGGCAATCATTTACATACCGAATCACTTATACCCCACACCATCGGCAAGTGGCAAAATTACCTGTTATGCACCTTATATCCCGTCGCATAACAGACGGCAAACATTTACTTCTATTCATAGTATAGCAGAAATCAGAAAAAATGCAACAAATTTTTCTGATCTATAATTTTACTTTGTCAGTGAGTTTACCTTTCCAACTGCTACACTATGTATAATCTATTATATTCAAAATTTCTAAGATTACTATTCAATTTTCAAAAAATGACCGTACCACGCTTATCAAACACAATACGGTCATCTACCAATCAACAGGGGGACGTGGGTATCGCTTTCTAAATGACGATTAAAGGACATGATAGCAAATACACTGTAAAATCGGCACATTTATGAATTGTATTTATATTTTATATTGCGTATTTTCCTAATTTGCGCTAATATTCATTATAGAAAATATAATAACAAAAGCGATTACTTGCCAAATAAAAATTAATTTACAGGAGAAACATATATGAGAAAGAAATTACAGATTTTTATTTCATCTACATATGTAGACTTACAAGAAGAACGACAGGCTGCTGTCGAAGCGATTTTAGGCAGTAATAATATTCCAGCAGGAATGGAATTATTTAAAGCCGGAAATAATTCACAATGGGAAACAATAAAAAAATGGATTAATGACTCTGATATTTATATGTTAATATTAGGTGGAAGATATGGAAGTATAGAACCAACTAGTAAAAAAGTTATACCCAATTAGAATATGAATATGCATTATCTATGAACATACCTGTTTTTGCAGTAATTTTATCAGAAGATTTTCTTAATCAAAAAGCTAAAGCAGATAACACTGTAATTGAACATGAGAATCAATACTTATATAATGAATTTAAGGATCTTGTCATGAAAAAAATGATAAAAACAGTAAATGACTGTAAGGATATTAAATTGGCAATATATGAATCCATATCTGAACTCAAAGAGGAAAATGATTTTGAAGGATGGACTCGTGGTATTAGCAATACAACCTATACAAATCTTACGGAACAAAATGCTTCCTTAATGAAAGAAAATAATGAATTGAAAGAACAATTAAAGCAATCTCCAATTGCGCAAAAAATAATAGAAG
>CAMWKN010000173.1 GCA_947174825.1 uncultured Clostridium sp. | reverse complement strand
GGACTGTTTTTCGTGATTTTCTTGCTGTTCTTCTGAATCGTTCCTGTATTTTTAATCAAGGAATCCGCCCCATCGGTTAGGGCTTTGTTATTACCTGTAATCTGCTTCCCTCCAGTTTTCAACTGAGTAATGGCACCGGAAATCTGGGCAATTCCACTGCTGATTTGCTCATTTCCGTTTAACAGAGTCGGGGAATTGTCACGCAGCTGTTTTGCATAACCCGACATAGACTTTGCACTTTCTGACAATGCTTCCGTACCGGTAGCCAGATTAGTTTCGGATGACTCTGCATCCGTCGCTGCCTGCAGTTTGGACAATGCGATTGCCAGATCGGCAGCACCGTTCTGGTCACTGTCGCCATCTGCTTTTCCATTGGTGGCAGCATCAATACCCGCAGCAAGCTGCTCTCCTCCTTCAATATATTGGATCGCCCCTGTCACAGCTGCTGCCATCTGCTGATACTGTTGCTTTTCTTCGTTACTTACTGCGGATTCTGCCATCTGGGTGTACATGGTCTTCATTTGTTGCAAGCCTGCTACACACTGATCTAATTCCTCGGTCTTTTTCAGTTTTGCCGCATTTTCATTCAGGCTGGCTACACCGCCCTGTACCGCCTTTAATCCTGCGTCAACCTGAGACACTCCATCTTTCAGGCTCTGAATTCCATCTGTTAGATTTTTCATGTTATCCTCAGATAATAATGTAGTAACCGAATTCACAAAAGTCTTAACCCCATCACCAAAGGTTTTGTATTGTGCCGGCAGCCCAGAGGTTGACTTATCCAGTGTATTGACGCCATCCACCATAGTATTCACACCGCCGACATACTTTTTTACACCTTTGCTTAACTTTTTTGCACCCTTCGAATAGGTATTAACGCCTTTCAACAAAGTATCCACACCTTTCGTGTAGGTTTTGGTTCCCTTGTTCAGCTTTCTGGCACCCTTATCCAAGTCTTTTACTCCCTTATTCACTGTACCAATCGCATCCGAATAAGTAGCAAAATTCTTATCTAATGTCTTTAATCCATTCTGCAATGTCTTGCTTCCGTCCACCAATTGCGAAGAAGCATCAATGATGTCATCCATTTTATCATTCAGATCATCTTCATCATCTATATTGTTGATATCCAGATCCTTGAACATATCAGCAGTAGCCACAGTATAAGTTGGTCCCATGGAAAAATCTTTCACATCAGCCGTAATTTCCACCGTATCCGTCAACTTATCATTTATTTTATCTGTGTCCAGATCAATGTCTTCGCTCATCTCCATGTCATCCAGCGCCAGGCTTTCCTTTCATCCCGGCATACCATATGCCACCACAATATCATTGTCTCCTTCTGATACCACATGACCATGATCAATGCTAACATTGGTAAATTTTTCCACAGGCAGGATCATTCCAGTCATCATAATAAATGGTGTATAGATCTGCTCTTCCTCATCCTCACGAATCTTAATCTCTGTCAGTGACTGGTTGACATACTTTATCTGTATTTTGAGTTTACCGCTTTTTCCTACGATATCAGCCGGCTGTACCTCTTTTCCATCTAGTTCATAATGAATCGACATCCCTACTGGCAGCTGGTCATGGCTAACACCCTGATAATAAATATCTGCATCCCCAGTCTCCCAATCCAGCTTTTCTCCATTCTGTGTGAAGGTTTCATCCCCCTTTGTATTCACAATCTCCTCTAATTCTGACACATCTGATACCTTGCCTGCACCGGCGGAATTTTTCAGCCAGTTGGAGACAATGATTTTATCCGTCTGCCCATCTGCTTTCAGAGTTGCATACACGGTTTCCTCCTTGGATACCGCCCCAGTCTCCTCTGTCTGTGTGGATGCAGCAGCCGGTGTCACTTCCTCCTTCTGCTCTACACTCTGCTCCACTACCTTCGCGACCGCATGGTCATACAGGTAGGTGTGACCTGCATATTCTACACTGCCTGCTATCAATCCCATAATAACCAACCCGCTTACTCCGGCTTTCACTACTTTGTTATGATTCATATCCTTCATCGCTACTCATCCTTTCTTTTCACTTCACTCTATTGAATGTTATATCACTAACCTTTGCTCCACAAAGCATTTTAACTCTTCGTCGCAACCCCTTTTTGCATTCCCTCGATTTTAGAATTACTTGCACACTTAGCCCGTATCATATCCAGGGAGGTACGAATAATTACCCCATCAAAGATCCAGAGCAGTGCTGGCAAAAGACAAATCACAACCACCATACTGATAATTGCCCCCCGTGCCAGTAACATACAGATGCTTCCAATCATATCCACTCGGGAATAGGCAGCCACACCGAAAGTAGCTGCAAAGAAGCAGAATCCACTGATAAATATGGACTTAATGGATGTCTCATGGGCAATACGGATGGATTCTTTCTTACCCTGACCACGCTCTGTTCTTTCCTTGTGGTATCGGTTTGTCATCAGAATCGCATAATCTACAGTAGCTCCTAACTGAATGGTACCGATCACGATGCTTGCCACAAACGCCAGAGAATCGTGCATATAACATGGCACTGCCATATTGCAGGCTATGGCAAACTCAATCACTGCCACCAGAATAATTGGAATGGAGATAGACTTAAAAGTCAGCAGGATAATGAGGAAAATTGCTGCAATGGATACAAAGTTAACCATCTTCAAATCCACGTCGGTAACATCCTGCAGATCCTTCATCAAAGGTGCCTCTCCGATTACCATACCATCTTTCTGGTATCCTTTGACGATATCATTCATCTTCGCCAACTGTGCATTTACCTCATCCGTGGCAGAACCATAATCCGAGCCCACAAACTGTAACTCATAGTTCTCATTGGAAAGCATATCCCGAATATCCTTTGGTATCATCTCACTTGGCAAGTTAGAACCGATCATGGAATCCATACCAATTACCCACTTGATTCCATCTATCTTTTCAATCTCCTCATCCATCCGGGTTTTTTCCTTGGCAGAAAGTCCATCTTTTAACAAAAGCATATGGACGTTACTCATGTCAAACTTCTCTTTTAGCTTATCATTTGCCTCTGCACTGGGGATATCATTTGGCAGAGACTGGTCAATATTATAATAGATCTCATAATGATGATTTCCATAAACTGCTGGAACTAACAGGATCAAAAACAGTGCAACCGCTACATAGCGACCCTTGATAATGCCATGAGACAATTTATCCAGATTCGGTATAATAGAACGATGGGTTGTTTTCTCGATCACCCCATCCAGGCTCAGGATCATTGCCGGCAGCACGGTAACACAGGTAATCACACCGATCACAACACCCTTGGACATAACGATTCCCAAATTCGCACCCAGCTTAAAGGTCATAAAACAAAGTGCCACGAAACCAGCCACAGTAGTAACCGAACTACTGGTTACTGATTTGAAAGTATTACCGATGGCATGTGCCATAGCACGCTGCTTATCTCCATCATAGCGAATCTTATTCGCTTCATAGCTCTCTAACAGGAAGATGGAATAATCCATGGTAACCGCCAACTGCAATACCGCTGCTAATGCCTGCGTAATATAAGAAATCTCTCCCATGAAGAAGTTGCTTCCCAAATTGTAAACAACAGATAATCCAATATTAAACAGGAAGATCAGTGGTGTTGCAAAGGAATCCATCGTGATAAACAGAACCACCAAGGACATCAATGCGGCAATAACTACATAGATGGGCATTTCTGCCATCGCCAGATCCTTAATATCTGTAACTACACCTGCCATACCACTGGCAAAAACATTCTTTCCTACCATTTTTCGGATTTCCTTGATGGTATCCATGGTATCATCTGCGGATGTGGTGTTATCAAATAATGCTACCATCATCGTTGCATCGCCGTTGAAAAAAGCATCCCGCAAATCCTTGGGCATCATTTCAATCGGCACTGACACATCCAAAGCATCATCGTACCACAACACATCACTGACGTGTTCCAGATTCTCCAGCTCTTTCTCTAACTTCGCTACATCCTTCATGGGCATATCTTCCACAATAATCATGGAAAAGGCACCCATGCCGAATTCGTCCACCATGATATCCTGCCCATCCACAGTCTCCAGAGTATCTGGCAGATAACTCAGAAGATCATAATTCACTCTGGTGCTGATATAGCCCAAACCTGCCGGGATCAAAAGAATCATGGCAAAAAGCAGAATCATGTTTTTGTGTCTGGTAATCCATTTACCAATTGCAACCATTCCGTTTCACACTCCTTATACATAGAATCAAACCATAATAGGAAGTAGGTCAAAAACTCCTATTCGCAAAAATGACTACCAGTCATTTTTATTGCTGAAAAGTATCTTACATCAAAAATGACCAGTAGTCAATATTTTTTTAAATATTTAAAATTTTATTCGACTAAAAATGTCAATATGAACCATTCTATAATGGTCATTGTGGGCAAGAATTTATTAGACTTTGCAATCTATGTATGATATACTAACCCCAATAGCAAGGGGGTGATACTATGCCTACTGGTGTTGAGGTTGCAAAAGCTGCATTGGATGAATTTAAGAAAATCCAGAAATATATGCTTTTAGCAAAAAAGGAAAACGCTACTGAAACATATGCAGAATTAAAAGAAGAGTATTTGACATTGAAAGCGATTTTAAATGTGTGTGGTGTCAATCTTACCGACATTGACAAAATAAAAGAATAATGGAAAGCAAGTATAAGAGCTACCAGTGAATAACTTGGTAGCTCTTTTCTTCTAAAAATACACTTATTATAAGTGATAGAACATCCATCACCTTTATTTCGCCAACAACAGCATAATCTCATTGCTGCGTGCAACAAAGTCCGTCATTTCCTCTGCTGGCAGTGGCTTATGGGCAATCATTGCCAGATCATAGAGCTGCTTGCAGAACATCTCCACATGTTCCCCATCTTTGTGCTCCAGAATATACTGTACCAGTTTATTGGCAGAGTTCAGCACCAGAGTTTCTCCGCCGCCAAACATTCCCATATCCATACCGCCGCCCATGCTGTACATTCTCATCATATCCTGCATACGGCGTGTTTCCTCTGCCAATGTCATCATAGAAGAAATATTTTCATTCTTTAACTTCTGCACCTTCACAACCAGTTCCTCTTTGCCTAATGCAGTACGGAACAGTTCGGAAAGCTGGTCTGTCTGCTCCTTTAAGGTCTCTTCGTCCTCTTCCTCGGTCATGCTC
>CAMWKN010000172.1 GCA_947174825.1 uncultured Clostridium sp. | reverse complement strand
GATTTATTAGAAAATAGATTGCTGGGAGAAGATGATTTTATTCCGATCATTGGAGAAAATCTGCAAGAAGACGAGATGCAGGTTTCAGGAGATTATCAGACGCCGTTGGATGGACTGGGGAAATTACCCAGAACTCCGCAGGAGGCTTTTGGCGGTTCCAAAGATTATTTGGAAATTACCCGCTATGATGGCAGGGGCAAGTTACAGGGTGAGCCGATTGATCTGAGTGCGAAAAAAGTCAGCACGGAAAAATTTCACGAATCCTCTGCTGCATTTCTGGCGATGAGCGAAAAAGCTTTTGAAGAACATACGGATGGAAATAGCCAGCAGATTTCTGTATACATCAGCAGTTATGCGAAAACCAGTGAGGTAATCCGGAAATTGCAGCAGGCAAATTATGATGCCATTAGCACGTATCAGACCAGTGTAGCAGACTATGATCAGGAGCAGGTAGAGAAGCGTCTGACTCTCATGGCAATTGCTTTTATCGTGTTGCTGATTACCTTGTTGGCGGAGGTAGTGATTCTCCGTTCTTTTTTGAAACTGCGGATCAAAGATTACTATGTGATGAAATTTTTGGGAATGCAGATGAAACTCATGCACCGGATTAATTATTATGAAATGGCTTGTCAACTGCTGGCAGCAATGGTGATTATCTGGGGCGGCATACTATTGGTAGGGAGGAAAGTATCTCTGATCCGTGAGATGCTGTATTTCTATGAACTGCCGGGCTGTCTGTGTTTTATTGTCTATAATCTGGTGGCGGGGATACTGACTTTGACAGCGTTCCATCACTTGTTGGAAGGGAGGATGGACGAATGATACAAATGAGACATTTGGATAAATATTTCCATAAAGGAAGTAGAAATGAATTGCATGTGGTAAATGATATCAGTCTGGAATTTGCTGACACCGGATTAGTGTGTATTTTAGGTGAGAGCGGCTCTGGCAAGACAACACTATTAAATGTGCTGGGCGGTCTGGATACCTTTGCCGGAGGGGAACTGCAAATTGACGACACCATATTGAAAAAATACCAGCCAGCTAAAATTGAGCCGTTACGGAATGAAAAGTTTGGTTACATTTTTCAGAATTATTTTCTGTTACAGGATTACACGGTGGAATATAATGTAAAACTGGCATTGAATTTATATGATCTGACGGAAGAAGAAAAAGATGCCAGAGTGGATTATGTGCTGAGAAAGCTTCGGATGAACCGTTATAAGAAAAAGCTGGTATCCAAGTTATCCGGTGGGCAGCAGCAAAGAGTTTCTATTGCCCGTGCGCTGGTTAAATCACCACAAATTATTTTGGCGGATGAGCCTACTGGCAATCTGGATGAAGAGAATACGATACGAACGATGAATATTTTAAAAAGCATTTCCAAAGAATGTCTGGTTATTTTGGTGTCCCATGAGCGGAGGATTGTAGAATTTTTTGCCGACCGCATTATTGAGATCCAGGATGGTCAGATTATCCGGGATCGGAATAATATCATACAGGGGAATTATCAAAGAGGGGACGATGCCAATATCTATCTGCAGGAAATGGACAAGTCTGTTCTGGAAAACCAGCAGGGCCATTTTGATCTATACCGAAATACGGATAGCGATGATCCCCGAATTCATCTGGTTCTGGCTTGGAAAGATGGGAAATTATATGTCCAGAATTTGATGGAGCAGGATGTTGTTCTGGCAGGAGAGGAGTCTGGCTGCCAGATACTGGATGAGAAGAAACCGGAATTTGATCTGACGGATATGGAGAATTTTTCTTTTGCATTGGAGAGATTACCCTCAAAGAAAACGGCAAAGCTTTCACGGCGGGAAATTTTCCGGATGGCGTGGGAAAATATTCGACTGATGGGCAAGAAGCAGGTGTTTGTTGTGATTGTTCTTTTGGCTGCTGCGGTCTTGCTGACTATTACGCTGGCGGATTTTTCTAATGCCATTCTGGTTGATGAGACTCAGGTGGTGGAGACAGATTCCCATTACGTTACTCTGTTCTTTAATTGGAAAAATTACTACGAACCGGAAGAAATGATAAAGGAGATGGTAAGTGTCTATGACACTTATCTGGCAGACAGTGTTTTTGGGGATCAGATATTTATTGATTCCGAGGAGCCATTATCCATTGCCTATCCGGAATATTATCAGCTTAGAAGTTCTGATGGAGGATTGAATCGCTTTTCCTATGTATCTTTGGAGCATTTGCAGGAACAGGATTTGATTTATGGCAGAATGCCAGAAAAATACCATGAGGTTGTGGTGGATCGCTTGGTAGTGGAACGATTTTTGGAGTCGGGTAAAGGTCTTGCAAACATATATGATACGGTGGAAGAATTTGTGGGAAAGACTGTGGTGGCTGATATTTTTAATCAGGAGATGGATATTGTAGGGATTTGTGATACCGGCGAAATGTCGTTATACTGCGGTCAAAATATATTGCTGTCTTTCTCGGTAAGCAGCAGTCGGGTTGCCAGTGTCAGTGATCTGCAAAAAGAATATCCCGGACAATATGATGATCTGCTTTTGACGGATGACCAGATTTTGGTACAGGAAAATAACAGTTACCGCAAGGCAGAGTGGAAAAATGGGAAGAGAGTAAAAAAGAAGACGGAACACTTGTATGATACGGATTATCGTATTGCAGGCACTATTCCGGATGGGGAAAAATTTGAATATATATTAACAGATACGGCATGTAGTAAGCTGCGTCGTTTCTATGTCATGAATAAGACGAACTGTAAGATTTATCTGGAGGATATGAAGACACAGCTGCCACAGTTACAGCAATTGGTAGATGAAATAAATACCTCTCCCCATGCAGATGCCATAGAGGCTAAAGTGTTGGTGCCGTATCAAAAACAGATGCAGGAATACCAAAAGGCACACAGTGTAGGGATGGACAGCAAGAAAATTTTTGCTATGGCAATTCTGTTCCTGTCTTTGATTATGCTATATTTTACCATCAAATCCAGCGTAATCTCCCGCAGTGAGGAATTAACAGTGTATCGGCTGTTAGGTATTGGCAAGGGAAGTATTTTGTGGACATACTTGTTGGAGATGATTTTTATTAACACCTATACCAGCTTGCCGGCGATTCTGTTGACCAGTGTTGTTTTAAAATTAGTTAGCTCGATTCCGTCATTGAAAATGCAACTACTCTTTCCGTGGTGGATAATTCTGTTATTGATTGTGATATTTTATTTAATTAATATATTGATTAGCATTCTGCCGGTTAATCGTGTTTTATCCAAGCCGCCAGCGCAGTTGGCATTGAAAGATTAATTAGATGTATCGATTAATTTCTACAAAATTCCATGTAATAATAGTGAAATAATTTGTCTTTTTCCCCCTTTTGTCCTGTGTTATTCTTTAGAGGAAGTGAAGTAATGCAGGAAAGAAAGGGGGATATTTTATGGGGGAAGTAAGAATTCGCTTGCAGAATATTAGCAAATATTATTATTCTGAGACATCGGTAACACAGGCGCTTCGAAAAGTTGATCTACAATTTGAGATGAATGAATTTGTGGCAATAACCGGAGAGAGCGGGAGTGGCAAATCCACATTATTAAAAGTCATCAGTGGTATGGAAGGTTTTGATGAAGGTGAATTATTTATTGATGGACTACCCACTTCTCAGTACGATGATGATGATTGGGAAAGTTACCGCCGTGAAAAGATCGGATACATTTTTCAGGATTACAGTCTGGTTGGACATTACAGCGCCAGAGAGAATATTGTCAGCGCTTTGATGATCATGGGACTGGAGCAGAAGGATGCGGTAGAAAAGGCAAATCAATATCTGAAGCGGGTAGGTCTGGCAGGACAGGAGGACCAGAAAGCGTCGGAGCTTTCCAGTGGACAGAAGCAGAGGTTATCCATTGCTCGTGCCTTGGCAAAGGGAACGGATATTATTGTGGCAGATGAGCCAACCGGTAATCTGGACAGTGAGACAGGGGAACAGATTGTCCGTCTGTTAAAGGAGCTTTCCCGGGATCATCTGGTTATCATGGTAACGCATAATTATGAACAGGTGGAGTCTTATGCCACACGAAAGGTTCGTCTGCATGACGGGGATTTAGTATTGGATGTGGGAAATGACGGGGATGCCACGCCTAAGGGGGAGGCCGGCATCCAGCCCGGAAATCAGGACAAAGATGAGTCTGTAGAAGGGGCTGCGGATTTATCGGAATATCAGAGGGAAGAAGAGTCCGAAAAAACGAACACCGTTTCATCGGAATCACAGGAAAGAGGAGAGGGTTCTAACAGGGGTAGTAACTTGTCGGAAAACCGAGAGGGGAAAAAGGTTTCGGACAGAGCATATTCATATATTCATCGAGTGGCAGTTTATCTGTCAGCCTTGGATATTCGTACACAGAAAGGTGCTACAGCATTATTTTTGTTTTTCTTTCTGGTGATAAACACTGTTTCGTTTTTCTTTATCGGACAGCTTTTGATGGATGCAGACGACCGGATTTCTATGGAGTATGACGATTCTGCTTTTCCACAGGAGAATAAAACCCGCATTACGGCAAAGCGTCAGGACGGCAAGCCAATTACGGAAGAGGATCTGGATAAGATAAAATCTTTGCGTCATGTAGTTACCGTGGATCAATATGACACGGTCAATGATGTCAACTATTATTATAGGGTGGATAAAGATTATCAATTCCAATATGGATATATAATGGAAGGTGGAGGAGGTGCTGGGAACGTTGAATTTTTGGATAATAGTCATTTTATGCGATCCAGCACCTGTATCAGCCAGAATGATTTGGCTGCCGGGAAACTGCCGGAGAAACGGGGAGAGGTAGTTCTGTATTCCAAGGATGGAGAGAAAGTAATTGGTAAATCATTTTCCTGTTATATGAGGAATTTACCAATTCTGGGATCGTCAAATTTTGTGAAATGGAAATGTACCATAGTAGGTGTGCTGAAAGAAAAAACGGATCAGATCTATTTTTCTCCTGCCATGTGTCAGATGTTGACCGTAACGATGGATAGTGCAACTTATAATATGATATTTTATTTTGATCGGAAGGAAAACAGATTTTTAGGAAAAGATCAGTTTATTCCTTTGATTGGTGAGGATCTGGTATGGGATGAGATGCAGGTATCCAGTTACTATCAAGTTCCAGTGGATGGTTTGGGGAAATTGTCTCTTGATCCGAGGATGGTTTTTGGCGGTTCGGAGGATTATCTGGAGATTATTC
>CAMWKN010000171.1 GCA_947174825.1 uncultured Clostridium sp. | reverse complement strand
TGCAGATGCTGGGCTGGAGGTATCTATTGTACAGCCGCCAGATGGTGGTGCAACAGATATGGTGGCTTCTGGAGGAGCGCAGTTTGGAATTGACTTTCAGGACACCCTTGCCGCCGCTTTTGGCAGTGACAATCCCCTGCCAATTACAGCAGTTGCTGCAGTAATGCAGCATAATACCTCTGGTTTGGTTT
Organism: uncultured Clostridium sp.; assembly: GCA_947174825.1. Next base: position 5,025 of record CAMWKN010000171.1, on the reverse strand, counting down.
CTTTGAAAGAGAAAGGAATTGACCGTGCAGGGAAGTTAGAGGGGCATAGCTATGCAACATGGGATTCCCCTATTGAGCAGGCGGTTCTGAAAAACGTAGTAGAAGAGGATGGAGGAGATTTTGGAAAAGTCAACTTGATCTCCACCTATGTAGAAGATATTGTTGCTGGTTTAAATGCCGACATAGACAGCGTATGGATCTATTATGGCTGGGATGGTATCAAGTTAGAGCAGGAAAACATAGAGACCAATTATCTGGCTTTTGCAGATATGGATCCGATTTTTGACTATTACAGCCCGGTTATTATCGGTAATAATGCCTTTTTGCATGAGAAACCGGAGGTAGCAAAGGCTTTTATAGACGCAGTTAGGAAAGGGTATGAATATGCGGCAGCCCAGCCGTCGGATGCCGCAGAGATCTTGTTAAAGGCGGTACCAGAACTGGATGAGGAGCTGATACAGCGTAGTCAGGATTATGTCAGTAAACAATATCTGGCAGAGGCTGATCGCTGGGGATATATTGATGCAGACCGTTGGAATGCATATTATGCCTGGTTAAATGAAAAAAAACTGGTAGAACAGGATATCCCGGAAAATGCAGGTTTTGATAATTCCTATTTAACCAAGTAAAGCAGATGGAATGGAGAACAGAATGAAACTGGAAGTGAAAGAAGTCTCTGCCGCCTTTGGCGACAAAAAGGTATTGGAAGATATTCGGATTAATCTGGCAGAGGGGGAGCTGGTTAGTTTGTTAGGTGCCAGTGGTGTGGGTAAGACCACCTTGTTCCATATTATTGCTGGTTTGATGATTCCGGATACCGGTTCGGTCTGTCTGGAAGGGGAGGAAATTACCGGCAAGCCTGGGAAAATCAGTTATATGCTGCAAAAAGATATGCTGTTACCTTACAAGACGGTACTGGATAATGTATCCTTGCCTTTACAAATCAAAAAAGTTAAGAAACGGGTCGCCAGGCAGGAGGCAAAACAGTATTTCAAAGAGTTTGGCTTGGAGGGATATGAGGAAAAATACCCTTCCCAGCTTTCGGGAGGAATGCGGCAGAGGGCAGCCTTACTTCGGACTTATTTATTTTCTGGGGATGTAGCTCTCTTAGATGAGCCTTTTAGTGCGCTAGACACCATGACCAAAAGTGCTATGCATGAGTGGTATTTGTCTGTGATGGAGAGGATTCATTTGTCCACGCTGTTAATTACTCATGATATGGATGAGGCGATCTTATTATCAGACAGGATTTATGTTCTGGCAGGGAAACCGGGGAAAATTCGGGCAGAAATCTGTATTGAACGGGAGAAACCCAGGGATTCAGAATTTATTCTGACGGAGGAATTTTTGTCTTATAAGAAGCAGATTATGAGCATGATCTAATATTTTTGTAACCTTTCTGTTTCAGATAGTACTAATATATAGTTACGGTAGAGTGCCAGTCGTAGCTTGTGATCACATACAGAGAAGTAGCGGAGACATCTGCTACTTCTTATTTGCTATATAGGAAATTGCTTGTAACATAGTGGTACACGACCAAGAAATCCGTAGGATTTCTTGCAGCGCAAGCCGCTGGGCTTACGCTTTTTTACTATTGTATTATTTAGATTAGAAAGGAAGGATGACTATGGAAAAGAAACAAGATGCTTTTTGTTCTCTGGTGGAGGAATTGCTGCCATTGTATCAGGAACACAGTATTGGGGAAGATACAGAGAATATTATAAAAGAACATTTGGAGGATTGCCCCTCCTGTCAGGAAAAAAACAGGATTATTGCGAAAGTGTATCAGCAGGAAAAAAACAGAGAGGCAAAAAAAGTCCCATTATCGGTACAGGAACAAGAGGAGAGGGGAAAATTCCGGGTATTGTCCAAAAAGCTGAAAAAGAGGAAAGCACGTAATATCTGTATTGGGATAGTGGCATTCATCAGTTTATTTTTAATTTATCAAATGAGTTTTCATACCATTTATATGGAAGGGGATAGCATGTCGCCTACTGTTCAGGACGGAGATTATTGTTTGATCTCCCAGATTTCTTATCTGATGCATGCTCCCAGAAGAGGAGATATAGTGCTGCTACGGATAGGAAACGTGGGAGAAAAAAGGCTCGATATATACCGAATTGTAGGAGTTCCGGGAGATGAAATTGAAATCGCAGACGGACATTTATTGGTAAATGGCGAGATCAATCAACGTTATGAGGGGATTAGTGCAACAGAATTAGATGGGAAAAAAGGGTCAGATTATCGAATTACTGTTCCGGAGGATCAATATTTTTTCCTGGGAGATCATCATGAAAAATCTTATGACAGCAGATATATAGGCTGTGTGGATCGGAATGATATTATCGGAAAATTTTTGACTTCAAAAGTACCGCATTTAGGAGTGTCATCCTCTTATGTTTCAGATACCGCAGAATGATGGGAGTGGTGATATGGATAAGATAGAACAGGATTTTACGCAATTATATGAAAGCTATTATATGGATATTCTGTATTTTCTGCTGAAATGGAGTCATGGAGATTATTCTCTGGCGGAAGAATTGACGCAGGAAACCTTTTTTCAGGTATTTCTATCCCTGCATCGTTATCGGGGAGACTGTAGTATAAAAACCTGGATCTGTCAGATAGCCAAAAATGTTTCCTATAAATATTTTTCTAAAAGAGCAAAGGAAATTCCCTGGGAGCAGCCATTATTAGAAGAATCCAGAAGCATAGATTCTCCAGAAGCGGTGGTTTTTAGCAGAGAAGAGCGGAATATGTTGCGCAGAGCAATGAGGCGATTAAAGAAGAAATATCGGGATGTGATGATTTATCGGGTTTATTTTGAGCTATCTTTCCAGGAAATTGGACAAATTCTGCACATATCGGAGAATTCTGCCAAGGTAATTTATTATCGGGGTAAGGAAAAATTGAAATCTATGTTAAGCTCTAAAATTTGACAAAGCTGTAAATTTCTTTTGACGCCCGATAAATCATAAAGACAAGAGGATTCTGGCAAACATATAAAAATAAAACGCCACAGAGAACAATGGATTTATTATGTTTTCTGTGGTTGTTTCATTTATTCCCCTAAAAATTACACTATCTAATATCATCTTGACAATTGATTTAGATGATGATATGGTATTTTAGAATTGAATAGGATCTGTCTTTCAGTGTTGTCATAGGACATTAAAGGGGAAGTTCGGTGAGAATCCGTCGCAACCACCATTACCGTAAAAGTCGGAATTCCTGCTGGAGGACAGGGTTATCTGGGATAAACCCGAAAAACACTTTTGGGCAAGGAAGAGTGCAACCGTTTGATGTGAGTACCATAGGAATGGATGCATTCTTTTGGCTTTTTTGGCTTACAGAAATCTTGTTGCACATTTTTACTGATTCAGGTAGAGATGTGTTTTTTTTATGGAATTGTAAAGTACTCGTCAAGTAGAGAAGAGGAAGGATATGAGCAAACTGACAAGGAAAGAATGTATTCGTCGTTTACAGCAGAAAGCAGATGAGGTAAAACGTCTGCCAAGAAAATCAGATTTTGATGAGGATACGGTCGGCCGGATTAAATCATTCTTTGGACCATGGCCGAGGGCACTGGAAATGGCAGGAGTTAAGCCGATCAATATGGAACGGATTGCAAAAAAAAGAGAAAAACGCCGACGTGCAAGGGAAAACCAGATGCGATATCGAAGGGAACATTCCAGAAAACATTTAGAAGAAAAAGGAGAGAGCAAATGAAGAAAAGACTATATGCTTTTATGCTGGTATTAGCGATGATTGTGTCGATTTGTCCAGCAACACCGGGCGCAATAGCGGCAAAGGCAGAAACTGTGGAAGCGACAGAAGTTAAGGTAAGGGCTACTGTAACGCCGTGGGATGGATCAGCCAAGGAGGAACCGGAGCAGGTGGATGGTGTTTATCAGATTGCTACGGCAGCAGAACTTGCTTGGTTTGCAGAATATGTCAATGACCTGGGTGCTGCAGATACAGGTCTGGTAGCAGTAGATGCTGTGCTGACGGAAGATATTGATTTAGGAGATCATCCGTGGACACCGATTAGTATGGTAAACTATGTGACAGATGCCTATGCAGGAAATTTTAATGGGCAGAATCATACTGTGTCTGGATTAAAAATTGATACGACCAGTGCCAATTATGGATTGTTTTCTGTTGTGAATACTGGAACCATAGAGAACCTTAAAGTGGAGGGGGATGTGAGTTCCAGCAACGTGGTTGGTGGAATTATCGGGAAACTTCAAAATGGAGGTGCCATCAGAAATTGTTCCATGCGTGGTTCGGTTTCTTCCACGGGAAAAACTACCAAGGGATATGCCGGTGGATTGATCGGTACGGTGACAAATGCCCCAGGTGCAATTATTACTGGATGCTGTAATCAGGCAGAGGTAAGCGGTTCTTATGCCGGTGGAATCCTTGGTTATAATAGTAACGCAGTGGTAATTAGCAGTTGTTACAATACTGGTGATATTACAGGGGTAACCCGTAGCGGCGGTATTGCCGGACAACAGTCAAAAGGGACGATTAGCTATTGTTACAGTATTGGAACAAGTAAAAATGGTATTTGTGGATTCAGCAGTGCAACGGTTACAAATTGCTATTATTTGGCAGAGAACACGTCGGATGCTGTATCTGCACCGGGTGGTACACCAAGTGGTATCGGTTATGAAACAATTTCCGGCAAGGACAGTTTATTGCAAAATCTGAATGCAGCCGGAAGCGAGGGAAGCTTTTGTGAAGACACTGCTGGTATTAATGAGGGATATCCGGTATTGAATTGGCAGCTTGTTTCTGATGTTGTATCCATTCCGGTAACGGAGGTTTCCATTATTGGGGAGAAGAAGACTGGTGCGGGATTAATGGCACAGGCATTGGGAAAAGAGGGAGAAGCGGCAACGAATGTTAGTTATCAGTGGGAACAGTCAGGGGATGGGAGCCATTATACAGACATTCCAAGTGCAGTTAACAGGAATTTTGAAATTCCAGATGAGGCAGAATACGCAGGGAAGTACATCCGGG
>CAMWKN010000170.1 GCA_947174825.1 uncultured Clostridium sp. | reverse complement strand
GTGGTTGAGCAGGTAATGACACAGGATGCACCATTGTATGACTTTATTTCGACCGATGGAATTGGACATCGGATGTGGAAGATCTGGGAAAAGAATCAGGTGGAGCAGATTCAGGAAGCATTTGCAGGAATTAGTGATATTTATATTGCAGACGGACATCATCGAGCTGCTTCTGCTGTCAAGGTGGGCTTAAAGCGAAGAGAGGAACATCCTGGATATGACGGAACAGAAGAATTTAATTATTTCCTGTCAGTTTTGTTTCCGGACGAGCAGTTGATGATTATGGATTATAATCGTTCTGTAAAGGATTTGAATGGATTGACTGTGGACGAGTTTTTACAACAGATGGAAAGACATTTTTCCGTAAGCAAATTGGATCAGGCAGAACATCCGCAAGCAAAGGGCGAGATTACCATGTATCTGGAGGGACAGTGGTATCTTTTGAAGGCGTTGGAGGATCTGATGGCAATTCAGGATCCGGTAAAATCATTGGATGTTTCTCTGTTGCAGGATTATTTGCTGGGACCAGTGTTGGGAATTGGTGATCCCCGGACGGATAGCAGGATTGATTTTATCGGTGGTATCCGGGGACTGGAGGAATTGGAGAAGCGTGCAGACAGTGATATGAAAGTATCTTTTGCCATGTATCCTACCTCCATTGGAGAATTATTTTCTGTTGCAGATGCAGGCTTGCTCATGCCGCCGAAATCTACCTGGTTTGAACCAAAGTTGCGCAGTGGATTATTGATTCATCAAATATAAGTGTGTAAGAAACTCTAAAATCGACGATGCACATAAGAGTGCATCGCCGAAGAGTTACTAAAACACTGGAAAATGAGGAGACAACATGAAAGAAATCATAATGCCGGAAGGTCCTGTTATGCAATTTTTTGCAAAGATCCTGGATATGGCAATTGTCAGTATTCTCTTTACACTTAGTTGTATTCCAATTATTACCATTGGCTGCGGACTGACGTCCTTATATTATACAGTAGTCAAATCCATATACCAGGGTGAGGGAAGAGCTGTCAAAGCATATTGCCACTGTTTCAAAGTGAATTTCAAACAGAGTTTGGGTTTTGGGATTTTGTGTGATATTGTTGCGGCTTTGATGGTGGGGAATTTATATTTGGTGTTTACTATGGATCTGGGTTATGTGGGAATTGTTTTTGGTGTAATTTTCTTTATGATTTCCTTGTTGTTATTAGTGCTAATGTCCTATGGATTTCCGCTTTTGTCTCGTTTTGAAGTGAAAATCAGCGGGCTTTTTCTGAGTAGTTTTCAGATATCGATACTTCATGGTTCCACTACCTTTCGACTAGTGGTAATGGAGGCGATGTTGTTGGGAGGGATGGTTTTTTCTTTCATTACCTTCCCGCCATTGGCAGTAATATTGCCAGGTTTAATAGGATATGCGCAGACAAAAGTATTAGAACCGATACTGCAGGGATATATGCAGGAGAGAGGAGAAGAGCATGAAACAGAGACTGTATGATTTAATGGATTGGGAGGCGATTGAGGCAATCGTATATGCGGATGACGATCATCCGGAACGGCTTCTGGGACCACATAAGGTGCGAGGGGGCGTATTAATACATGCTTTTTTCCCGGAAGCAGCAAAAGTATCGCTGCAATTAGTAGAAAATGGCAAGCTGTATGAAATGGAGCAGGCAGATGAGGCTGGCATTTATGTAGTATTGCTGTCCTATCGTTCTTTTACCGGCAAAGAGGTGCCAGATTATCGGTTTTTGGTACAGAGTCCGGATGGTGCAGAGAAGCTTGTGGCAGATCCCTATTTATATCAGGACTTATTTGGTATGAATCATATTAAGCGTTTTGAAGAGGGGATTCATCATGAAATATATCGTTATATGGGGGCACATCCTGCAGCAGTAATCGGGCAGATGGATCAATGTGATATCCATTTGGATATCGAAGCCGGTGTGTCAGATGCAGCAGCACAGAAACAGGGTAAATCAAAGAAAAAGAATGTGTCTGAGCCGGTTTATGGAACCCATTTTGCAGTATGGGCGCCCAATGCGCGCAGAGTCAGTGTGGTAGGAGATTTTAATCATTGGGATGGCAGACAGCATATGATGATGCGGCAGGGGAATTCGGGTGTGTTTTCTTTGTTTATTCCAGAGGTTTCTGTAGGGGAGCTGTATAAATATGAGATACAGACCTGCGATCAGGAGACAGTACTGAAGACAGATCCCTATGGTTTTGCTTGTGAAGTTCGTCCGGCAAATGCCAGTGTTGTTACTAATCTGGCAGATTTTACCTGGACGGATCAGAAATGGCTGCGGGCAAGAAAATCTCTGGATGTAGCTTCGGCACCAATGTCGATCTATGAGGTGCATTTAGGGTCCTGGAAGACGAGGAAAGTGTCTGAATCAGAGGGGGAGACGGAGCAGGCAGGTGCAGAATTTTTAAACTATCGGGAAATTGCACCGGAGTTAGCAGAGTATGTACAGAGTATGGGCTATACTCATATTGAACTTATGCCTGTGATGGAGCATCCCTTGGATGAGTCCTGGGGCTATCAGGTTACTGGTTATTTTGCCCCCACATCCCGTTATGGTTCACCACAAGATTTCATGTACTTTATGAATTATATGCATGAAAAGGGAATTGGCGTGATTTTGGACTGGGTACCAGCACATTTTCCAAAAGATGCCAATGGATTGGCACGTTTTGACGGGACTTGTCTGTATGAGCATTTGGATCCCAGACAGGGAGAGCATCCTCACTGGGGAACCTTGATTTATAACTATGGCAGACCGGAAGTGGCAAATTTCCTGATCGCCAATGCCTTGTATTGGGTGGATCAGTTTCATGCGGATGGAATTCGTATGGATGCGGTGGCATCCATGTTATATCTGGATTATGGCAAACAGGATGGAGAATGGATTGCTAATATGTACGGCGGCAATGAGAATCTGGATGCCATTGAATTGTTGCAAAATCTCAGTGAAGCCTTCCATGCGAGAAAGGACGGTGCCTTATTGATTGCCGAAGAATCTACGGCATGGCCAAAGGTAACCGGTTCGCCAGAGGAGGATGGGCTGGGATTTGACTTGAAATGGAATATGGGCTGGATGAACGACTTTACGACCTATATGCAGACAGATCCGCTGTTCCGTAAAGGCAGACATGGCATGCTTACCTTTAGTATGGTATATGCCTATAGTGAGAATTTCATTTTGGTATTTTCCCATGATGAAGTAGTACATCTTAAAGGTTCTATGTTAAACAAAATGCCGGGAACCGTGGAGGAGAAGTATGCGAATCTGCGGGCGGCTTATGGAATGATGACCATGCATCCAGGCAAGAAGTTGCTCTTTATGGGACAGGATTTTGCGCAGGAAAGTGAGTGGAATGAGAAGTGCAGTTTACCTTGGGAGGAAGCTAGTCTTCCAGAACCTCAAAATATGCAGAAATACGTTAGGGCTTTGAATCAATTTTATCAGTCACATCCGGCATTATATCAATTGGATAATGATCCAGAAGGATTTGAATGGCTGAGTTGTATGGATGCAGACCACAGTATTATTTCTTTCATGCGTTATTCCAAACGGGAGCAGGCAAAATCAGAAGACTTGTTGGTGGTATGTAATTTTACCCCGGTGGTGTATGAGAATTTTAAGGTTGGAGTACCATATGAAGGAAAATATAAAGAAATTTTTAACAGTGACCATACAGAATACGGTGGAAATGGTTTTACGAATCCGAGACAAAAGTCTTCTAAAGAGGTGACATGGGATGGAAGGGAACATTCCCTGTCTATTACAGTGCCTCCGTTGAGTGTCTGTGTGTTCCGCTGCAGCAGGACAGAAATGCCAAAAGATGCGGCAGGGAAGAAAGCGGCTAAGAAAAAAAGTTAGTACAGGGAAGTTGGTGAAATCCTATGGTAACGATATATCGTACAGATGACAGAAAAATACATGAAGAAGATAAGATTGCTCCTGGAGTATGGATTAATATGGTGAATCCCACCGTTACCGAGGGAGAGGAAATTGCAAAGGAATTAAATATTGATGTGCATGATTTGCTGGCGGCATTGGATGAGGAGGAGAGTTCCCGTGTGGAGCTGGAAGATGGATATACCTTGATTCTGGTGGATATTCCAACGACAGAGATTCGCCATGACAAAGAAGCCTATACTACAGTACCGTTAGGTATCATTCTGACCATGGATGAGATTATTACGGTCTGTACGGAGGAAACATCGGTTCTGATGGCATTTATCAATGGCAGAGTCAAAGAATTCAGTACAAAAAAGAAGCTGCGCTTTGTGTATCAGATTTTGTATAAAGTGTCCTCCCTGTATCAGTCCAATCTGCGTATTATTGATAAAAAGCGTACTGAGATCGAGGAACGGATTGATAATGCCACAGAGGATATTGATTTGATTGATCTGCATACCCTGGAATCCACTTTGGTCTATTTTGCCACATCCCTGCGCGCCAATGCGGTAGTCCTGGATCGACTAACCCGCTACAAGAGGCTGGAGCAGTATCCAGATGACAAAGATCTGTTGGAGGATGTTATTGTGGAGAATCAGCAGGCGATAGAAATGACCATGATCTATCGGGATATCATTAATGGAACCAGGGAATTGATGTCTTCCGTTCTGGATAACCGCATGAATAATGTCATGAAAACTTTGACGGTCATTACTCTGGTAATGGGTATTCCTACCTTGATATCCGGATTGTATGGTATGAATGTGGCGTCAGAATGGATGCCGTTATCCACTGTACCATATGGTTTTGGGATAATCTGTCTGCTGACTCTGGTCATTTGTATCGTGACAATGCTAATCATGAAGCGGAAAAAAATATTTTGACAGAGTTGAATAGCAATAGAAACATTATTGGAATATGGTTTTCTCTTATCGTTAGAAATGGGATGGCTTTTACAGATGGATCTGGTATCTGTTGTGTAAAAGCTTTTTCTTTTTTTATTTTTTGGAAAAAAGTTTGACCTGTTTTCTCTGTTTGCGACATTATATTAACAGAAAGGGATACCGAACAATGGAATGAGAGAGGAGGACAGCCCTTGTCTTCAGAAAAAATGGAATATCTGGTGGAAACGCATCTGTCCTCTGTTTTTCAATTTTGTTGTTTTCTGACAGGAACTCGGCTGGACGCAGATGATTTATGACAGGATACCTTTTTAAAAGCAATGGAATTAGGCAGCAGATTTCCTTGTGATGGTACAGAA
>CAMWKN010000169.1 GCA_947174825.1 uncultured Clostridium sp. | reverse complement strand
CTATACGGATGAAGAAATCAGCAAATTAGAAAAGGAATTAAAAGATCTGGCGAAAAAGGCAAAGAAAGCCGATGATTTTACCAAATTAGTGGCTGATGAGGCGAATTCAAAGATTGAATATGAGACTGACAGTTTTACAGAAAAAGATGGCTGGTCCCAGTATTTATCAGAGGATAACCTCAAAAAAGTGAAGGCGATGGAAAAGGATGAAATTTCTGGTGTGATTAAGGATGAAAGCACCGGTTATTATATGGTTGTCAAAATGATTGATAACAATTCCACCAAGAGCTATGATGAAGCATGCGACACAGCCATTGAGAATGCTAAGAATACCGCATATTATGGTTGGTTAGATGAAGCTATGAAAAATTATAAAATCAAAGTGTATGATTCTGTGTGGAACGATGTTACCATTGGAACGGTTACAACTGGTATTGTTACAGCAGATGATCTTGCCAAGATGGCAGAAAGTGACTCTTCCGAGGCAACAAGTGAGGATCAGTAAGTCAAATACCCTGCAGCAAGCTTGCATTTGACTCGTTGCATATGCGTGAATAAGATGGTCGGAAGCCAAGGGCAGAATGGAGATTACTATGGGAAATGTCAAGAGAATTTATGTGGAGAAAAAAGAACCTTATGCAGTCCGTGCAAAAGAACTGCTAGAAGAGGTGCGGCGTTATCTGGGAATTACAGCATTACAGAAAGTTCGGGTTTTGATTCGCTATGATATTGAAAATCTCAGTGAAGAGACCTATGGACAGGCAATCGGTGTGGTGTTTTCAGAGCCACCGGTAGATGAATATTATGAGGAAACCATTGATGTAGCTGAGGATTCTCTGGTCTTTTCCGTGGAATATCTGCCAGGACAGTATGACCAGAGAGCAGATTCTGCAGAGCAGTGCGTTAAGCTGTTGAATGAGACAGAGGAACCCATCATCCGTTCCGCTACCACCTATGTTTTTGAGGGCAGTTTTACAGAAGATGAGATCGTCCGCTTAAAAAATTATTGTATCAATCCGGTGGATTCCCGGGAAACCGATGAACATAAGCCGGAGACATTGGTACAGCAATTTGAGGAACCGGCAGAGGTGGCTCTGTTCGACGGTTTTCAGAATATGCCGGAGTCAGAGCTGAAGAATTTGTATGATTCCTTAAATCTGGCTATGACATTTCAAGATTTTCTGCATATTCAAAAGTACTTTGCATCCGAAGAAAAGAGAGATCCTTCCGTCACAGAAATTCGGGTATTGGATACTTATTGGTCTGATCATTGCCGTCATACCACCTTTTTGACGGAATTAAAGAATGTCAGTTTTGAAGACGGATATTATAAAACGCCGATTGAGCAGTCATATGAGTCCTATCTGGAAGCCAGAGAGGACTTATACCAGAACCGTCCGGACAAGTTTGTATCCTTGATGGACATTGCTCTTTTGGCAATGAAAAAGTTAAAAGCTGAGGGCAAGTTAGAGGATATGGAAGTTTCGGATGAAATCAATGCCTGCTCCATTATTGTTCCGGTAGAAATTGATGGGAAAGAGGAGGAATGGCTGGTATTCTTCAAAAACGAGACCCATAACCATCCAACAGAGATTGAGCCATTTGGTGGTGCCGCTACCTGTCTGGGAGGAGCAATCCGTGATCCGCTGTCAGGGCGTGGTTATGTTTATCAGGCGATGCGTGTAACCGGAGCGGCAGATCCAACCGTGTCCATGGAGGAAACTTTATCCGGTAAGCTGCCACAGCGCAAGATTGTAACCGGGGCGGCACAGGGATACAGTTCCTATGGAAATCAGATTGGTCTTGCCACCGGTCTGGTACATGAAGTATATCATCCGAATTATGTTGCCAAGCGTATGGAGATTGGTGCGGTTATGGGTGCTGCGCCACGCCGCAATGTGATTCGTGAAAATAGTGATCCCGGTGATAAGATTATCCTTTTGGGTGGTCGCACCGGAAGAGACGGTATCGGTGGAGCGACAGGCTCTTCCAAAGCACATACTACCCAGTCCATTAATGTTTGTGGTGCTGAGGTGCAAAAGGGTAATCCGCCGACAGAGCGTAAGATTCAGCGTCTGTTCCGTCGAGAGGAAGTCAGTTCCATTATCAAGAAATGTAATGACTTTGGTGCTGGTGGTGTTTCTGTGGCAATTGGTGAGTTGGCAGATGGACTACAGGTGGATCTGGACAAGGTACCGAAGAAATATGCCGGTCTGGATGGCACAGAACTGGCAATTTCAGAATCACAGGAACGGATGGCAGTAGTGGTAGCTCCTGCTGATGTGGACAGAATGTTAAATTATGCCGAAGAAGAAAATCTGGAAGCAGTGGTTGTGGCAGAGGTTACGGAAGAACCAAGACTGGTTCTGACTTGGAGAGGCAAGGTTATCGTAAATATTTCCCGTGCTTTTCTGGATACCAATGGTGCCCATCAGGAGACAGATGTAGTAGTAACGATGCCAAAAGAGCAGGAGAATTATCTGCAGCAGCAAAAGGAAGTCCGTGATATCCGCAGTGCATGGTTAGATACCCTGCGGGATCTCAATGTATGTTCCCAGAAGGGCTTAGTGGAGATGTTTGATAGTTCCATTGGTGCTGCCAGCGTCTATATGCCATATGGTGGAAAATATCAGCTGACACCAACCCAGTCCATGGTGGCAAAGCTTCCGGTATTGTCTGGAAAATGCGATACCGTGACCATGATGAGTTACGGTCTGGATCCGTATCTTTCCAGCTGGAGCCCGTATCATGGTTCCGTATATGCTGTGATTAATTCTGTTGCAAAAATCGTGGCAGCTGGTGGAGATTTTTCAAAAATCCGCTTTACCTTCCAGGAATATTTCCGACGTCTGGATACTGATCCGAAACGATGGGGAGAACCGATGGCAGCTCTATTAGGTGCCTATGAAGCACAGATTCAGTTGGGACTGCCTTCCATTGGAGGTAAGGACAGCATGTCCGGTACTTTTAATGACATTGATGTACCGCCAACGCTTTGTTCCTTTGCCGTTGATCTGGCAACTTTGCCGGATATCATTTCTCCGGAGTTAAAACAGGAAGGAAATGTTCTGCTTAAATTTGATATTGAACGGGATCAATATGATCTTCCAGTATATAGCCAGGTTATGGCGTTATATGCAAAAATTACTGACATGATCCATGCTGGAACCATTGTATCTGCTTATGCAGTGGAGATGGGTGGTATCTGTGAAGCAGTCAGCAAAATGGCATTTGGTAATGGGCTTGGCGTGATTATGGATGATGGTCTGTCTGTAGAGAGTTTGTTTGCGAAAGACTATGGTTCTATTATTGCGGAAGTGCCTTCAGACAAGCTGGATCAGCTGACAGCAGAATATACACAGATCGGTATGGTAACAGAACAGCCGAATTTTGTGATTGGCAATGTGGTTATTTCCATGCAGGAAGCGTTGCAGGCATGGACGGGTACTCTGGAAAGTGTATTTGCTACGCGTTCCGGTGTGGCACAGGAAGCATTGCAGGACGATCTCTTTGACAGTGGAACAGTATATACTGCACAGAACAAAATCGCCAGACCGAAGGTATTTATACCAGTATTTCCAGGAACTAACTGTGAATATGATACCGCAAAGGCATTTGAGGAAGCTGGTGCAGAAGTGCAGACTGTTGTCTTTCAGAATATGAACGAAGCACAGATTGTAGAGTCGGTGGATGCTTTTGAACAGGCGATCCGTCAGTCTCAGATCCTGATGTTCTACGGCGGTGTCAGTGCCGGTGATGAGCCGGATGGTTCTGCAAAATTTATTGCCTCTATTTTCCGGAATCCAAAGATTATGGAAGCGGTAAATGATCTGCTGCAGAAACGGGATGGACTGGCATTGGGAATCTGTAACGGTTTCCAGGCGTTGATTAAACTGGGACTGGTTCCATATGGAGAAATCCGTCCACAATCAGCAGATGCACCAACATTGACCACCAATAGCATTGGACGACATATTTCCAAGTCTGTTTATACCAAGGTGGTAACCAACAAGTCGCCATGGCTGCAGAAAGCAGAACTGGGTGGAGTATACTCTATTCCGGCATCTCATGGTGAGGGACGTTTTGTGGCAAGTGATGCAGTGATCCGTCAGTTGTTTGAGAATGGTCAGGTGGCTACCCGTTATGTGGATCTGGCAGGAAATCCAACCATGGATGAAGATTATAATCCAAATGGCTCCTATGCGGCGATTGAGGGAATTACCAGTCCGGATGGACGTGTTCTGGGCAAGATGGCACATTCCGAGCGTATCGGTCATGGTGTGGCGATCAATATTTATGGCGATCAGAACCAGCATATTTTTGAATCCGGTGTGGCATATTATAAATAGGTCCATAAATACGAATCATTCCAATCAAAACGCAGATAAAAAAGGTATTTTATGTTTAGAATTTCTACTATAATTTTAAAAATAATATTAGTATTTTTGATTATCCTTTTGTTCCACAAAAAAGGAAGATCTAAGTTTGGAATTTCTAAACGATTTATAATAACAATACTAATTTGTTTGGCTTTTATTTTTGGATGGGCTATTTGGACTGTATTTTTGCAAGATGTTGTTCCCAGACATAGAACATTTTTTGTTAGCTATGATTCATTTTGTAAAAAAGCAGAGCACGCTAGCTTCGTTTCGGAATTGCCAGAATCATCAAAGGGCATAAAGTATTATTGGGGCATAGATAGTTTTGTTGAGATAGCAGGATATGGAACTTCCTTATCAGATGAAGATTATGAAAAGATGCGAACCCAAGCCCTGGAAAGATATAGGGAGCGGTCATTAGCTGGAAATTTCCCTGAAAAAACGCTATGTTTGTATACGAATGGTAAGGAAAGGGAATATGTTAATGATGAATGGCTAAAGAAATATGACGTAAGTAAAGCAAATGAACTTTTAGCAGATGATGAAGAAATAAAAGATTACTATATTCTTGTATATGATTATATAGATGATGGTCGTTCTGTTTATTTTAAATGCATGCTTTGCAATGATGCATCAAAAAGGGTAATTGAAATAGATTATAGTGATATGCATGCGCATCCAGGTGGAAGGTAGTATTTTTTTAAGTATTGCAAAAACGATAAAAAGCAAAAAAATAGTTGACAAGAATAACAGAATCATGTAGAATACTCATTGTGCTTGCGAAAGCCTGCACGATGAGTTTTGCACGAGTGGCTCAGTGGTGGAGTATCGCCTTGCCAAGGCGAGGGTCCAGCG
>CAMWKN010000168.1 GCA_947174825.1 uncultured Clostridium sp. | reverse complement strand
ATGGATGGCCAGAATGGTAGCACTGGAACCGGAACGCCAGCAGGAAATGGGACTACAGCAGGGAAAGGACATAGGGATAGTGCTGGAAATGGCACGACAGCAGGAAATGGACAAAGTGCAGTTGCAGATACCACTGGAAGTCCTGCTGTTTCTGCCGGAAAGAAAAGTACAACAACAAATAATTCTGATAATAAAACGGAAAATAAAAGCAAGAAAGAGACAAGTTCTTCCGACCAGACAAAAGATATTGGAATGGAGGCTGCCAAAAAAATTGCTCTTGGAAAGGCAGGCTTAACGGAACAGGATGGATCCTGGAAAGAGGAAAAAAGAGATAAAGAGAATGGACGGATTGTCTATGAATTGGAATTTGTCAGTGGCAATGTGGAGTATGAATTCGAGATAAATGCCAAGGATGGAAAGATTTTGGAGTATAAGCAGGATCCCATGGATGATTAAGAGGACTTTAAATCTATAATCTGCATATATGTCGTATCATAATATTGATTATTTTTAAATAATAACAAACAATACCGAATCAATTGTAAGATTCGGTATTGTTTGCGTGTAATATATTTTGTATAAGTTATACCGTGTATTTATCCTTTGCGGTGTGATTTATTCCAGATAATCTTCGGAGATATATCCGCTTAGCAGGTGTTTTCCCTTAAGATAATTTGTTTTATACCAAGTGGTTCCGCTTTTCTTTTTGGAGGACAAGGTAATGACAGTCTGGTTTTTTGGAACGGTTGCCAAAACTTTGGTATTTGTTCCTGCACCATAACGCAGCTTTACCTTGGCGGTAGTGACCATCGCCTTGCGGAAAGTCAATCCTTTTTTGGAGGAAAGATAACCGTCATACAGTTTGCTCCCCTTCTTGTATTGAACATGGAAGAATTTCTTTTTATTTTTCAATACAGTTTTACCCAGATAACGGATTGTGGCACCGTATGGTACCGTAACCAGTTTTTTGCTCTTGGCAGATGGTTTTTTAAGGATAATACGTGAGTGTTTGTTCAATGCGGCTTTGGTACCAGATAACGCACTAGCTGTCATTTTGGTGTAAGGACCGTAGTAGACATTTCCTTCCACTTTGGCAAAGGCACGTATTTTATAAAAATATTCCCTCTCCTTGGATAAACCCTTGTTGGTCCACTCCATGGTGTCACCTTTGTTGATTGTCTTGATTTTCTTAAAACTTCCATCGTAGGTAGTGCTACGGTAAATTTCATAACCAGAATAGGCCTTACTGCCCTTCCATTCCAAGGTTATTTTGGACGCTGTTGTCTCTGCTGTAAGGGCGGTGACAGCAGCCGGTTTGATCTTAAAGGTTTTGGTCAAAGTTCCCGTATAGCTTCCTTTTCCGGTAATGCTTACCGTGGCTTTTCCTGGATTAATATTATTTGTATAGCTTGCAGTATAGTTTGTTCCCGCAGTCAGTGTTTTGCTGCCTAACTTGATATTGAGTGCCGGCTTGATCTGCTTTCCTGTGTAATATTGGGTTGGAATGGCATCAATGGTGGCGGTTTTCAGATCATAGGTCTTTTTTGGAGGGGTGGTAATTCCCAAATCACCTTTGGTGTACCAGAAGTTACAGTCTACCTTGCCGGAAATTCCCTTAACGGAACCACTGCTGGTATACTGCCAGATCTGATAAGTGCCACTATAAGAGGTGGCAGTGGTGTAGTTTGCCAGCCAGATTCCATAACTTTCAGCCAGAGTTGCCCCATCGATCAGCTTGGTTAAATCGTAGCTGTTGGCATAAATAATAGGGGTATAGCCTGCCGCAGCAATGGTATCACAGAATGCCTGACAGTTTGCGGTGGCAGCCGCCTTGGATAATCCTGCCTTTGGGCTGACCAGCTGACCAGCGGTATTGTATTGGTATTCGTAGTCTAATGCAATTGGCAGGGATACGTTAATGTTATTTTCCTGAATGATGCGGATACAGTCATTTGCCTCTTCAATGGCTTCTTTCTCATTCTTTGCTTCCGTAAAATAATATACTCCGATAGGAACGCCTGCGGCTGCGGCATCTGCAGCATAGGTGGTAAATTTGGAATCCTGTTGCAGGGAACCATTGCCATATCCCCGGTAGCCCACCCGGAGAAAGGCATATTCCACACCAGCGGTAGCGACAGAATCCCAGTTAATCGTTCCATTATGATAGGAGACATCAATACCGTGATAGACATTCATGCCATCAAAGGCATCGGCATGGTTATAGGTGGAGGTGGTAAAGGGACTGGAAGTGCTGAGACTGTCCGTTAAGGTGTCGAAGGCCTCAGCTGGTGCCGGATTGGTGAAACTGAGACCGGTACCCAGAGATAAAACTAATGATATAGAAAGTAGAGTACTTAATATTTGTTTTCTCATGTGTTTCCTCCATTCTGGTAAGTTAAAATGCCCAATAATCAAAGTCATATAGCCATTTGCCTGCAAGCAGTCAATGGCCGCGTATCCTTCGATTGAGGGGAACCCGCAGTGCAACTCTGCACGGCTCATTTATAATGTATTTTAACACAATTTGTGTCATAAAGATATCACAATGAAGAAAAGGAATAAAAAGGATGCGGATTTGTCATATTCTGGTGTTTTCCCAACTAGATTTTATAGTAGATCCATGTTATACTGATAACGGTTAATGATTACAAAAGAGCATGAAAGGAGAAAAGGGATGCTAGCAGATGACGCAACCGTGTTAAATATTAAACATCAGGTGTTACGTGAAGTAGCGAAACTTGCTTACGAAGGAGAACTGGATGAGAAAAAGGAGTTGCTTCCTTATGAATTACTTCCAGGTCCAAAGGCAAGATTCCGTTGTTGTATTTATAAAGAGAGAGAGATTATTCGTCAGAGAGTTCGTCTGACAGAGGGGAAGTGTCCTAGTGACCGTGAGAGCGATAATATGATCCAGGTCATTTCGGCAGCCTGTGAGGATTGTCCGATCGCCCGCTATGTCGTGACGGATAACTGCCGTAAATGTATGAAGAAGTCCTGTCAGCAGGCATGTCGTTTTGGGGCGATCACCATGGGACGTGATCGTGCTTATATTGATCCGAACCAATGTAAGGAATGTGGTTTGTGTTCCAAAGCTTGCCCATACAATGCTATTGCGGATCTGATGCGACCATGCCGCAGAGCATGTCCGGTAGATGCCATGTCTTATGATGAAAATGGTATCTGTGTCATTGATGAGGAGAAATGTATCCAGTGTGGACATTGCATCCATAGCTGTCCATTTGGTGCCATTGGTTCTAAGACCTTTATTGTGGATATTATCAATGCCATGCGTGCCGGCAAGAAAGTCTATGCTATGGTGGCGCCAGCAACCGAGGGACAGTTTGGTAAAGATATTACCATGGAAAGCATGCGTACCGGTCTGAAAAAGATTGGATTTGAAGATATGATTGAAGTTGGACTGGGCGGCGATATGACTGCCGCAGCAGAGGCAGATGAATGGGCAGAGGCCTATAAAGATGGTAAGAAGAAGACTACTTCCTGCTGTCCGGCATTTGTCAATATGGTCAAGAAGCATTTTCCAGAATTATATGAGAATGTTTCTACCACCATTTCACCAATGTGTGCGGTATCCCGTATGCTGAAGGCGGCTGATCCGGAGGCAGTTACCGTATTCATTGGACCTTGCGTGGCAAAGAAAGCAGAGAGCCAGGATAAGAGTATTGAGGGCAATGCAGATTATGTGCTGACTTATGGTGAAATGCGTGCCATGTTGAAGGCAAAAGATGTGCAGTTTGAGCCAGAAGAAGATAAGAAACAGGAAGCTAGTGTTTATGGTAAGAAATTTGCAAATTCCAGCGGAGTTACGGCTGCCGTAATTAAGTGTCTGGAAGAAGTAGATGAAAATACCGATTTGAAAGTGCGTGTATGTAACGGAGCAGCAGAGTGTAAAGCGGCATTGACTCTCTTGAAACTGGGACGTCTGCCGGAGGATTTCGTCGAGGGTATGATCTGCGAGGGCGGTTGTGTTGGCGGTCCTAGCCAGCATCGTTCTGAGAAGGCAGCGATGAAAGACCGTAACATGCTGTTAGATCAGGCAGATGATCGCGGTGTGCATGCTAATCTGGAGAATTATCCAATGGATACCTTCTCTATGCATCGGTAGTATGATAACAATAGATGGCTGAGTATTTATATGTTTGATGATATGGATGCTTTGTCTCATAGAAAAAATACCTCATGGTTTGCCATGGGGTATTTCTCTTTTTTTGCACCATTTTTATGATGTTTATTACCCTGAATAAAATAAATGACCATATACCCAAAGTGCTCTGTCAATATTGCGATTTTCCTGATATTTATCTATTCCAAAAATATCATCTATATCTGTCCAATAGGACCGTAAATTATTTTCTACAATTTTCTTAAATTTTCCTTGATTCATCCTATCAGGTAATTCCTTATAGGATACTTTATTTTTTTCAGAATTGGGCTTGTTATCATTTTTTATGGCTGTGACTGCCATTTGTGCAAAACGGTCATATATCGGATATCTTCCTTTGGATATGAAATACAAAAGAGTAACTAAATATACAGTACCAATTCCTACTGTATTACCTAAATAGCTATTTAATTGGTTTAAGACTTCTTGGGGATCATCCTCATTGGAACCCGTTACAAATTTTTCCAGTCTTTCTTTGTCTTTCTCAATGTTTTCGAGAAAAGGTTTTAGATGCATTTCTTTTCCACGATATTTTACTTGATTTGGATTTGTTTCTATCGTTTCTGCCCAATCAGAATAATAGACATATTCTCCATTTGTTTGACTTTCTAAATGCTTTATTTTTCCGATTTTCCATGCTAGTATATTAATTATGTCCATCTTTGTGTTTATTCCGTTGTAAAGTATTTCTTCTATATTTTCTTCTATATATTGGCTGTTTTGAATATAGTAAGCATCACTATAAAACTCAATGAATCTCTCCTTACTAATAACTTTTCCTTTTGGATCATAGAATGTTCTTTTAATCCCCATAATTTTCTCTCCTCGTTTTATTATGTTATATTTTGTTATTAAAATCTCTGCTGACCCTTGAAAACACTATATTTATCGTGGGCGCGTTTTCACTTGTATTATATCTTCCCATAGGTCGTTATGAACCTTGATAAAGGAAATAAAATTATATAAAATAGCATAACACAAAACAAACGGAAATTGGAGACAGAATAAAATTCTTTCAAAAATTTTAAATATAAAGCTTTTCATTTTAAGGACTATATATTCTTTATGGG
>CAMWKN010000167.1 GCA_947174825.1 uncultured Clostridium sp. | reverse complement strand
AAGATATGCAGATGCATTCTTTTGTACTATGTGAAAAATGCTATGACAACATGTTGGAAAATTTTGTGTATCCACCTGAAATCTCGGAAGTGACGGAATTGTAAGATGGCGGTTTTGACCCATTTCATGACTTATGTTATACTGTACGGCAGTGTCCTTTGTGGCACTGCCGTTTTTCATGTTATTTACTTAAAACTAGAAAATGAATGCCAGAATGATATGGCAAAAGAATAAGTGATTAGGCGTATGCATTGATGAAATAGAAAGGATTGGGCAGATGCTGGATGTATGTTTGCTAGGGACAAGTGGAATGATGCCTTTGTCCGGAAGGTGGCTGACTGCCTTGATGACACGATTAGAGGGCAGTAGTTTATTGATTGATTGCGGGGAAGGAACCCAGGTGGCAATTAGGGAAAAGGGTTGGAGTGTTAATCCTGTTGATACGATTTGTTTTACCCATTATCATGGAGATCATATCAGTGGATTACCGGGATTATTACTTTCTATGGGGAATTCAGACCGAACAGAGCCGGTAACTCTGATTGGACCAAAAGGTTTGGAAAAGGTAGTAAATTCCTTGTGCGTGATTGCGCCAGGGCTGCCTTTTTCGTTGGAATTCATAGAATTAACAGAGCCAGAGGAAGAATTGGAGATTAACGGTTATCACTTGAAAGCATTCCGTGTCAATCATAATGTGACCTGTTACGGTTACACCATAACGGTACCTCGGGGTGGAAGGTTCCATCCGGAACTGGCAAAAGAGAGAAATATACCGGTACAGATGTGGGGACGTTTGCAGCATGGAGAAACCGTAGAAGCAGATGGTACAATTTTTACGCCGGATATGGTTTTGGGACCGCCAAGGCGTGGAATTAAATTGGTATATTGTACGGATACCAGACCGACGGAGCGTCTGGTTCAGAATGCAGCAGAAGCGGATTTGTTGATTTGTGAAGGGATGTACGGAGACAAGGAGAAGCAGAAGAAGGCGGTGGAAAATAAGCATATGATGTTTGCGGAAGCGGCAAAGGTAGCTGCACAAGCACAGGTGAAGGAAATGTGGCTGACTCATTACAGCCCGTCCTTGTTATATCCACAAAATTATATGAAGGAAATGAAACAGATTTTTCCAAACGCCCATGCTGGAAAGGATGGAATGAGTTGCGTTCTGGAGTTTTCAGAAGAATAAGCCTGGGTTGTCAGGCGTAATATTTTGAGGTGCTGCAATGATTAAAATTCTTTCCTTAACTAACCGAAATAATAACTAGAGATAGAATGATATGATGCTAGGGTCATAAGTAGATAGCAATGCAGCAATCCACATCATGATATTATATCGTTTGATAAGCAGGATGTTTACATATGGGAACTGTGTCAGGTTCAGAAAGAGAGGTGTGATATGGAAAAAGGAACGAAGAAAATTATATTTTCGCTGATCGGAATTGTTGTAGTGGCGGTATGTGTGGTGGTACTATATTATCTCATATCCGAGAGGAAGATTGGTGTGTCTGGGAATTCTGTGGCAACTGAGTCTGAGGTGCAGAAATTAATAGAAAAGGATAATGATACAGCATACCCGGAGACGCCAACGGAAGTAGTGAAATTGTACTGGAGATATAACAAGTGCATTTACAATAGCTCCATGAAGGACAAAGAACTGCAGGAATTGTTGAAACAATTGCGCAAATTTTATGATGAAGAATTATTGGCAGGAGAAGGAAATTCCTGGGATGAGATGCTTAAGCAGGTCAAGAAAGATCAGACGTCTTATCTCAAGAAAGAGAAGAAAATAGCCAGTTATGCGGTTCAGAAAAACAGTACCGTACAGAAAGCGGAATTAGATGGCAGGGAGTGTGCAACTGTGGTTGCCGGTGTTGTGATCAAAGAAAAATCAAAGCGTGATCAGACTTATGAAAAGTTCATGTGTCGGAAAGATCAGAATGGCAAATGGCGTATTTTGGGCTGGCAGAATACCACAGATGAAGATGAAATAGCTAGTTTGAAATAGAGAGCTAAACTGCTCGTAACATGGTGGTAATCAGCCAAGAATTTAACAGCATTTATGCTGTTAAATTCTTGTAGAGTTGATTTCGTATCACTTCACATGGTATCGCCATGTGTTAGTGATACGATGGCTCTTTTTTAGGAGAAAAATAGCACATGGAAGATATATTGGTATTAGGAATTGAGAGTTCCTGCGATGAGACGGCAGCAGCAGTTGTGAGAAATGGCAGAGAGGTGTTATCCAATGTGATTTCCTCCCAGATTGCCATTCATACCTTATATGGAGGCGTTGTGCCGGAAATTGCATCACGTAAGCACATTGAAAAAATTAATCAGGTTATTACAGAGGCGCTGCAGACGGCAGATGTCACTTTAGAGCAGATAGATGCTATTAGTGTTACCTATGGGCCCGGTTTGGTAGGGGCACTGCTGGTAGGGGTAGGCGAAGCGAAAGCCATTGCTTATGCCGCTGGAAAGCCTTTGGTGGGGGTGCATCATATCGAGGGGCATATTGCTGCTAATTATATTGAGCATCCGGATTTGGAGCCGCCATTTCTGTGCCTGGTGGTATCCGGGGGACATACTCATCTGGTGCAGGTGCAGGATTACAACTGTTTTACAATTATTGGACGCACCCATGATGATGCAGCCGGAGAAGCCTTTGATAAGGTGGCGAGAGCCATTGGTTTGGGATATCCCGGAGGACCGAAGATTGATAAACTGGCAAAAGAAGGAAATCCCCAGGCAATTGAATTTCCCCGTGCCAAGATAGAGGGATCTGCCTATGATTTCAGTTTTTCCGGTGTCAAATCTGCAGTGTTAAATTATCTCAATGTCTGTGAGATGAAGGGAACAGAAGTGAACCGTGCGGATGTGGCGGCATCCTTTCAGCAGGCGGTGGTGGATGTGCTAGTGGAACGGGCTGTGGCAGCCGCTGGACAGTTGGGAGAAAAGCGAATAGCGGTGGCAGGCGGTGTTGCCTCCAATTCGGCATTGCGGGACGGAATGCAGCAGGGCTGTGATGCGGCTGGTCTGGAACTGCTATATCCTTCGCCTATTTATTGTACAGATAATGCGGCAATGATTGCGGTACAGGGCTATTATGAGTATATGGTAGGGACCCGTAGTGGATGGGATTTGAATGCGGTGCCAAACTTGAAAATCGGGGAACGGCTCTCTAGTATTTAATCACATTAGGAATTGAAACTGTTATCAATCAGGCGAAATAATAACATTTGGAGGAAGCATGAACTTGAATTTTATGGGGGCGTTTTTAGGTTTTTTCTTTGGAAATCTGATATGGTCTTTATTAAATGCAATTGGATATTGTTTTTTTGGACTGCTGTTAGGATATCAATTTGGTTCTTTTGATTTTTGGGGATTGAGGGTGTTGCGGGAAAACGGAAAGCTGAAATTTCGCTTTACTAATTTTTCCATCTATGCCACTTGTAACATGAAAGCGGTTAATCGAAGTTTCCGAAAAACGGCGATATGGGAAATTCTTGTGTGGATTATGGGAGTTGCAGTTCTGATCCCTTTTTGGGAAATAGCGAAGAATCCTGTTACGGTGGAGGAGTTTGTACTATTCGGAGTTCCTTTTGGTATGGGAACATTATATTTATATCAATTAATACGTCTGGCTCATAATATGGTTCAGATGTTTGGAAAGGGCGAAAAATCGGTTCTTTGGCGGGAACATCAAGAGGCTCTTAACCAGCTTGATGAGGGAGTACGCCCAATGGATCTACAGCTTCAATATGAGAAACGTACCCCTATCACGAGATCAGATGTAAATTATATGCAGTTTGAATTGTTGAAATATTATTCTGCATTGGATGCAAAGAAATATGATAAACTGGAAAAGTATATTGAGGAATTTTGGCAGTTTATTCCGGAAGTATGGAGTGTAATGTACACGCCATATTATTATGAGAATTTATTCTATCTTTGTTACATAGTCGGGGATGTGCAATGGGCAGAATCCATTATGAACACAATACGGGATGTTTTGATTGCAGATAAAGACGTAAATGGAAGACGGGTATATGCATATTATTTATACTATACCGGAAAGGATAAAAGAGCGGCACTTCAGATAGCAAGAGAGGGATTACAGGTGGCAGATGCCTTTGACTGTAAGGGGCTTGCACGTATGGAGAAAGAGCTTTTACAAGAGCTGATCTATAGGATCGAAAGTGAGTGAGCTTCGAGTCAAAACTCTTTGTTCTAGACAGGAGAAATGGATATATGTTAAAATACATGGGTAATAAATGTACAGGAGGAGGAAAAGAAAATGAGTAAGGATTTACTATTTGGAATTGCATGTATTGTTGCAGGTATTGCCTGCTTGATTAAGGTGATTTATGAACGAAAAACAGCAGTTCACCTACAGGGAGAAATCAGTGGTTATTCACAGGATGGAAAGGGAAATTATTATCCGCTGGTAGATTTTCATTATCAGGGGCAGGATTTGACCATTCCCGGTGCAAATGGAAGCGGCAAGCCCAAGTATGAGGTGGGAACTGCGGTAGAAGTCTTATATCGCCCATCGAATCAAAAATATGTCAATATTGCAGGCAGTAATAGTGATATTGTGTATTCAGTAATCTTTTTTGTTGCTGGTATCGGTATCGTGATTTGTAAGTTATTAAAGTAGTGGAAGGACAAATGATAAAAGGAAAGATGATTATTAAGTATAAGATGGCATTGTTATGCGTGTTTTTGGTTGTATTCTTATCGGGATGTACAGGTTTCCGTTCTGATTCCGGCACTCCCTATGAGGAAGAATCAAAGGAAGAATTAGGAGGAGAACAAACAATGAGTGATTATGCAGCAATTGTAAAAGATGATGAAAGTATTTCCGTATGTCTTTATATTGAAGATGATAAGCTGTTTGCCATTGGAGAAAAAATGAATGAAATTAATGAGGAAGCTTACATGAACGGATACAACTGGGAGGCATTCTTCAATTATTATCTTGAAAAAAATGCGCCTGATGTATTGGAGGAAATGGATACAGATCCGGAGGCGGGCATGTATGCTGCTTATTATGACATGACACCGGAAAATGAATCACGTGCAGAAAAATTTATTGAAATCATCCATTCACTGGTTGAGAATGAAGAGGAATTATATCGAATTGTTCGAGAAGAAGGGGACAAAATTGAATGGGACTAGTGTCATAAGTGGTTTGGATGAACAAAATCAATTTAGAAAAGAATATCAAATAAATTTAAATGTCTAAGGAACAAGGCATACATAGTATGTGAT
>CAMWKN010000166.1 GCA_947174825.1 uncultured Clostridium sp. | reverse complement strand
CTCCTACTTTCTCCACTACCGAAGGAGCAAATACCTGACCTGGCTCCTTTGCATCTTCTTCCAATGTGATAGACAGTGAGCTAAACTTCTTTACCGCAATGTCACTGTCGTCCCCTGTTGTGATGACTTTAACCTTCTGCTCTGCTATATCCTTGTTTGCATCGTTCTCATATGCATCTGTGTTGTCACGCACAGCAGCCTGTACTGTAGCATTTGGTACATAAATAGTGGCTGTGACATTTTCAAAAGCATTAAAGTAAATATCCAAGGTAGAACCATTTTCTCCTGTTACCTCTTTGATCGTGATCTTTTTCAACGTACTACAACCAGAAAATGCACGGGCTCCTATGGTTAGGTTTTTCCCGGAGAGCAGAACATTTTCCAAGGAAGTACATCCAGAAAACGCCAATGATCCCAAGTTCACAGTTCCTTCTGCTCCCGTTTGGTAAATCACATTGATTAGTCTGGTACAACCCTGAAATGCATAGTTTCCAACCTTATTGACAGTAGCTGGTATCTGGATATTGCTTAAGGATGAACAATTACAAAACAAATCATTTGCTATCTCTGTCAGTTTGGTATTCTCCAATCCTTCTACCAGTTTCAAGGAAGAACAGTTATAAAATGCATATGTACCAATAGTTTTCAATTTCTCTGGCAGTTTTACACTGGCCAGCTGTCCACATTCTCTAAATGCACTATTTCCAATAGTTTCCAATTTCTCCGGCAGTTTTACACTGGCCAGCTGTTCACAATTACTAAATGCATTATCTTCTATAGAAATCACACCGGAAGCAGACAGGTCAATTTCCTCCAAGCTGCTTCCATAAAACGCATATGACCCAATACTGGTCACATTCTCCCCCAGCACTACTTTCTTCAGTCCACTGGCTTTTGCAAAAGCCCATCCTCCAATAGAGGTAATCCCATCCGCAATCTCTATGCTGGTATATTCCTCATCCTTCCATGGAGCAAAAGCCTCTGAGCCAGAGTAGTCTGGCTGGTCAAAATCCGGCATTGCCATTTTATCCACACCAGCTATCGGAGCAATCTTCAACACACCATCCTCAATAGTATATGTAAGCGGCGCCTGTACCTGAAATGGTACATAATCGCTCATATAGGCAAAATGTGTGTCATCCCGCAATACCGCCTTCACATAACGCTGTCCCATCTTGGCTGTCACGGTATCCTCTGAGATCGCAGTTTTATTTTTGTCAAAATACATCCATTTTACTGCTGTATTGGCAATACCGGTTTCGTTTTTCACAATCTTCGGCTCCGGCACCTTACCAGTATAAACATCCGGGCAGCTCACAGTCAGCTCACCTGTGGCCTCCTGCTTCGCCTCGTATTGATCTAAAGTAGAGAAGCTATATGTTACACTAGTCAAATCTTGAGTGCCAGAATAAGCTCCCCCCACACAGTCTTTGTAGGTAAAGTCCATGGCTGTCTCAATACCATTCCCTCTTTCCGCCACATAAATGGTTAAATCACTGCAACCGCCAAAAGGATGTTCCATGCCCCCACGTCCAGAGCTGCAGTATATCAAGCTCTGGCTTCGGGCAAATGTCATTGCATTTGTCGATCCCATATCCGGCTGGGCTTCTGTGGTACAGATCGCCAAATCCCGCAAGCTTGTACAATTGTAAAACACACTAACCTTCAGCTTTGTCACTCCCGCCGGAATGCGGATATGTGTCAATGAGATATCATTGCCAAAGGTATAAGTGCCTAAATCTGTCAAATCCTCACCAAGGTCTACCTGTTCCAAATTAGGACATGAATTGAAAACAGAGTTTCCCAATGTTACAATCCCCTCCAGTTTTACCTTAGTTAATTCTTTCATAGACGAGAAAGAGTTATCGCTAATTGATGCATCTTTCACGATCAATGTCTTGATAGGCTTATCCGGATTGCTGCTTTCCCAGCTACGCCCCGAATTGCCTCTAGTCCAGCTACTACTCCCCTTACCTTTCAGATAAATCGTTCCTGCATCTACCACCCCATCAATTGCATCTGGAAAATACCAGGCATCGACACCAAATAGGTTCATCGTGTCTTTGATTCCCTGATCCAGAACGTCTTCAATACTCTGTGCCGCTTCCTTTGCTTCGGTCGTAGTGGTTTGTTCCGACTGTGCAGAAGCTACACCGACATTGACCGGCGCCAGGGAAAAAACCATGGATGCCGCCACGACAGCACTGTGCATTTTTTTCCACTCATGTTTTCTCATTTCATGTTTCCTCCTCTTTTTTTAGTGATAATCTCCCGGAATCTTTATTCATTTTTCAAAGTACAGTACCTGTGTTGTTAACTATAAGTTCTAAAGATTCCGAGATATTATTAGTGCTTTTTCATTATACTCCTGGAGAAGTTCTAAATGGCGAAACTCGGACGGATACAGGCTATCAGGGACGAATAGTATGGGGAATCTCGGATTACATTTTAGGGCTGAAACATGCGCTGAAACATGCAAAAAAGAAAAAAACAACGTCATAATCCGCACGTTGTTTTTTTGCAAAACTACTGAATATTTAACTTAAATCAACCGCAGTTCGCGCTAATTTTACACAAACTGCAATCTCAATTAATTCCTTAGTCTCATTCAGAAAAAATCTCATGAGACTAACTTGAGACTAACTTGAGACTATCTTGAGACTATCTTGAGACTAATTTGAGATGTTT
Organism: uncultured Clostridium sp.; assembly: GCA_947174825.1. The sequence goes on along the minus strand of CAMWKN010000166.1, from coordinate 2,589 downwards.
CACTATAATGTCCAAGTTGATGTTTTCTTATCATATATTGCACCTGTTACCTTTTTAATTTTTGCATAATCTCTGAACACAGTTGCCCTGGATATATCAAGTTCTGCCATTACCTGCTCAACTGATAGATGAATATTTTCACAAATCATATTATAAATTTTTTGTTCTCTTTCAGATAATGTCTTTTGCTCCCTTGCTTTCTCTGTCGATATTTTGTTTAACGGAATTGTTATTCTAAACACATCATTTTCAATCAATTCCGGTTTTCCACCATCAGAATAGATAGGTGTATATTTATACAAATTTCTGACACCTGATCCAATGGTATCTGTTCTACCTATATTGGCAAAAAAATGTTGAATTAAGGGATTCTTCGGATATGGAGTAAATTCATCGCTCATAATATTCCCATGACGTCTTGGAATGCACCAGTTTTCTGTTTTCAACCAATCCTTTTCAATAATTAGCTTTGCCGGAAATGCACTGGAATAATCCCTATGAACAAGTATATTACCAATTACTTCTCTGGCAATAATTCCTCTAATGCTGGTATTTACATTATCAATCAGACAAAATTTATCGGATGTATGCTTTGCCACAAATTCCATCAAGAGGTCATATGCGTCAATCAGATTGGTCATAACCTGTAATCTGTCATCATATCTATCTACATTTTCAACTCTGTATATAGCATCTGTAATATAACCCGGACAGCAGGAACGTATTACGTCATCCTTCCCAAATAATAATACTCCCGCCAGATTATATCCTTGTATCCCTGATGAAAAATCTTTTTCCTGTAGACCAGCACTTTTTAATATCTCATCATCTGACATTTCGAGCCATGGATGATCCGGATTTTTACTCTTAGCAAGTTTTCTCACCTTTTCCATTAAATCCATACGCAAATGATCGGTTGTGACATACGGGAATATCTTATGTTCCGCATATGTATTACTCTTCCTATTGTACATATTCTGCAACTGAATTGGCGAATCTGTAATGTCCATATCACCATCTTCATTTCGGTCATAGATTCTATTGGCACATTTCTCAACGGTAGACGATGGTGGCACATACACCCATAACAACAACGTTCCCTGATATTCAAATTCATCTATAGAAAGATATAAAGTTGGGGACATCTTATCTGGATTATTGAGCTGATTAACAAAATTCTTCTTCATATCTTTAATCACATTTTTCATAATCCCTATTGGTGTACCATCATCTTCAACTCCCATAATAATATAACCACCATATCTGTTAGAAAAAGAGCATACTGTTTCATATACATCATCTTGAATGCCATGCTGACATGTTTTGTACTCTACCGTTATTTTTTCATCTTTTGAAAGCAGATCTCTCATAAATTCTGTTGTCATTTTATCGCCTCCAATATTTTACCTTTCATAAAATCTCCAAGATTATACGGTGGATCGTAACTAATAAACCCATTACAAATTATACACTACAACACTTTTGATAACAACAAATAATTTAAACACTTATCACACAACCAAAAAAAGACTGACGCCTTTTTCCTTCCCAGTTGCCAGCCTTTATTCTAATATCTCATTTTTCATTTACAGTCTATCCACAATCTCTCCTCTGACATTACCATTATTGAAAGCGGTTAAATATTCAACAAATTTTACACAGAATATATTCCTACCTGTAAGGAGAAAGATTCACTGTAGAGAGCGCTACAGTGATGTATAATACTAAATGGAGTGTAGAATTAGATCCGATAAAAATTCAAGTAAACAAAAATGTCGATATTTAACCGCCTTTCATAGCAAGATATTTTTTATATGCCTCCATCACAGATTGTCGATAGCTACCTCCCATAATGATATTCATACCATTATCCATCACAATGACTTGTTTCTTCCCATCAATATATAGAATATGCAACATATTTATGATGTTCTTCCGGTGCACCCGTATAAAATAATGGGGAACAAAGAACTCTGAGGCCCAGGTAATCGTTCCCCGTACCCGAAGGGCATCCTTATAATTCTGAACAATGTATTCCAAATAATTCCGATCACTCTCTATAACAACAATATCCTGAAAAAAAACAGTCTGCTCACCAATATTAATATCTTTTAGAACGAGTGTCTTTTTCTGACTTTCTTCCAGCTCAATTCGGGATACCACCTGTGAAAATCTTTTTTTCATCATGACAGAATCCTCTTTCACAATAAAAGCATATGGCTGATAGGAGAAGCTGTCAAAAACCAAATCAGCATGTCCTGTGACAAAGATAATCTTAACACGTTCTCTCCTTTTTCTTTTTCGCATTATATCTGCCATCTGTCTTCCGTCCAAATCTGGCATAAAAATATCCAAAAAAACTACATGAAACGGATTTTGTTCATCTGCATGCAGCAATTCTTTTCCTCTCTTAAACCCAAAGAGTCGAACGGAAATACCCCTGCGCCTAAACTCTCCTGATACCACTGAACTGATATAGTGTAATATTTCCTCTTTCCCATCGCAAACCGCAATATTTAACAATTGCAATCCCCTCCAAAAAGATAGTTTTTACGTTCCTAAAAAATTAAACTGAATACTACTTAATAT
>CAMWKN010000165.1 GCA_947174825.1 uncultured Clostridium sp. | reverse complement strand
GACCGTATGTGTCTGGAGGCTGCCCGTGCTTATCGAGAAGGAACAAATATCCTGATTCTGACAGACCGTGGAGTGGATGAGAACCATGTGGCAATTCCATCTCTGTTAGCGGTATCCGCTATGCAGCAGCATCTGGTTACCACCAAAAAGAGAACCAGCGTAGCCATGATTCTGGAAACGGCGGAACCGAGGGAAGTGCATCATTTCGCAACCCTGCTGGGATATGGTGCCTGTGCTATTAATCCATATCTGGCTCATGCTACCATAGGAGAGCTGATTGATAACGGTATGTTGGATAAAGATTATTACGCCGCTGTCAATGATTATGATGCTGCCGTTTTGCATGGTATTGTCAAGATTGCTTCCAAGATGGGTATTTCGACCATACAGTCTTATCAGGGTTCCAAGATCTTTGAGGCAATTGGTATTGCTCAGGATGTGGTGGAGAAATATTTCACTGATACGGTTAGTGTAGCCGGTAAGATTACTTTGGAGGATATTCAGGAGCAGGTAGATCATCTGCATTCCAGCGCCTTTGATCCGTTGGGGCTGCATGTGGATCTTAACCTGGAAAACCGGGGACAGCACAAAGCCAGAGGTAATAAGGAAGAACATTTATATAATCCGGAGACCATTCATCTGTTGCAGCAATCTACCTGGAATGGTAATTACGAAATGTTTAAGCAGTATTCCAAAACGGTGGATGAGAAAGAGCATCAAATGACTCTCCGAAGCATGTTGGACTTCAAATTCCCGAAAAAAGGAATTGATATTGATAAAGTAGAGAGTGTGGATGAAATTGTACAGCGTTTCAAAACTGGTGCCATGTCTTATGGGTCTATTTCCCAAGAGGCGCACGAAACTTTGGCAATCGCCATGAATCATCTCCACGGTAAATCCAACAGTGGTGAGGGTGGCGAGAGCCTGGAACGTTTAGAAACCGCAGGGCAGGAAAATGACCGCTCCTCTGCCATTAAGCAGGTGGCATCCGGTCGTTTCGGTGTAACCTCTCGTTATCTGGTCAGTGCCAAGGAAATCCAGATCAAGATGGCACAGGGTGCAAAGCCGGGAGAGGGTGGACATCTGCCAGGTGGCAAGGTATATCCTTGGGTGGCAAAGACCAGACATTCTACACCGGGTGTCAGCCTGATTTCACCGCCACCGCATCATGATATTTATTCCATTGAGGATCTGGCACAATTAATCTATGACTTAAAGAACAGTAATAAAGATGCCCGAATTTCCGTGAAACTGGTATCAGAAGCCGGTGTAGGTACGGTGGCCGCAGGTGTAGCGAAGGCGGGAGCAGCTGTTGTCCTGATTTCCGGACATGATGGTGGTACCGGAGCCGCACCAAGGAGTTCCATTTATAATGCAGGACTTCCATGGGAGCTGGGACTGGCAGAAACCCATCAGACTTTAATTATGAATGGTCTGCGTTCCAGAGTGCGGGTAGAAACTGATGGTAAATTGATGACAGGACGAGATGTTTTGGTGGCTGCCCTGTTAGGTGCGGAGGAATTTGGATTTGCTACTGCACCACTGGTAACCATGGGATGTGTTATGATGCGTGTCTGCAATTTGGATACCTGTCCGGTGGGTGTGGCTACCCAGAATCCGGAACTGCGTAAGCGTTTCATGGGTAAACCGGAATATGTTGAAAACTTTATGCGTTTTATTGCACAGGAATTACGGGAATATATGGCCGCATTGGGCATTCGCAAAGTAGATGATCTGGTGGGACGGACGGATTTGTTAAAGATAAAAGACAAAGAACAGACCGCTGCCAGACAGGTGGATTTGGAAGCGATTATTGATGCCAGCTTTGCAGGAGAGCGCAAGGAGAATAAGTTTAATCCAAAGAACCTATACGACTTTGAGTTAGAAAAGACCATGGATGAGAAGGTTTTTCTGCCGAAGTTGAAGAAAGCGCTGGAAAGTGGGGAGAAAACCAGAATCAGTACCAATGTTACGAATATCAACCGTTCTCTGGGTACGATACTGGGATCAGAGATTACCAGACGGTTTCATGATAGCTTAGGGGAAGATACCTTTACCATTGAATGTCATGGAAGCGGTGGACAGAGCTTCGGAGCCTTTATACCACAGGGATTAACCTTGGAACTGGTGGGAGACTGTAATGATTACATGGGCAAGGGGTTGTCTGGAGGTAAGATTGTGGTTTATCCACCGGAAGGTGCAGGCTTTAAGGCAGAGGATAATATTATCACAGGTAATGTTTCACTCTATGGTGCAACCAGCGGTAAGGCATTTATCAACGGAATTGCAGGAGAGCGTTTCTGTGTTCGTAACTCTGGAGCTACTGCGGTAGTAGAAGGTGTGGGCGATCACGGTTGTGAATATATGACAGGTGGTCGTGTGGTTGTTCTGGGACCTACCGGCAAAAACTTTGCGGCAGGAATGAGCGGCGGAGTTGCTTATGTATTGGATGAGAATAGTGATCTTTACCTCAAGTTAAATAAAGAGTTGGTTTCTTCTGAAACCGTTACCGACAAATACGACGTTATTGAATTAAAGAAGATGATTGAGGAACATGTGGATGCCACAGGATCCGAAAAAGGAAAAATGGTATTGGAACATTTCAGCGAATATCTTCCAAAATTTAAGAAGATTATTTCATACGACTACAGTAGAATGCTACAGTTGATTGCACAGATGGAAGAGCGTGGACTGAGTTATGAGCAAGCACAGATAGAAGCGTTCTATGCTCACAAGAATGCGTAAAAGGAGGATGAGTGATGGGAAAACCAACTGGATTTATGGAATATGACAGGCAGGATAACGCAGCGGTAGAACCACAGAAACGGATTAAAAATTTTGATGAGTTTCATGCCCCGATGCGGGAGAAGGACAGGAGAGAGCAGGCATCCCGCTGTATGAACTGTGGTGTACCGTTTTGCCAGTCCGGCATGATGATTGGTGGTATGGCTTCCGGCTGTCCTTTGAATAATCTGGTGCCGGAATGGAATGATCTTTTGTATTTGGGAAATGACAAGAAGGCGCTGCAGATGCTTCGTCAGACAAATAATTTTCCGGAGTTTACTTCCAGAGTATGCCCGGCACTGTGTGAAGCGGCATGTACCTGTGGATTAAATGATTCTCCGGTTACCTGTAAGGCAAATGAAAACTATATCATAGAGAACGGATACCAGCAGGGGTGGATGGAAGCAGAACCACCGGCAGTCCGTACCGGAAAAAAGATTGCAGTAGTAGGCTCTGGACCTTCCGGCTTGGCGGCGGCAGATCAGTTAAACCGCCGTGGTCATGATGTGACAGTATATGAGCGGAATGACCATATTGGAGGATTGCTGATGTATGGTATTCCTAATATGAAGTTAGAGAAATGGGTGATTGACCGTAAGCAGAAGATTATGGAAGAGGAAGGAATAAACTTTGTGGTCAACACAGATGTTGGAAAAGATGTCAAGGCATCTACCCTCCTCAAGGAATATGACAGTGTGATTCTGTGTTGTGGTGCTTCTAATCCTCGTGATATCAAGGCACCAGGCAGAGAGGCTGAGGGGATCTACTTTGCGGTGGATTATCTCACACGCTCTACGAAGCATGTTCTGACTGGAAAAAAAGACGGATGGGTAGATACGAAGGGAAAGAACGTAGTTGTCATTGGTGGCGGTGATACTGGAAATGACTGTGTGGGTACGGCTATTCGCCAAGGAGCAAAATCTGTTGTACAGATCGAGATGATGCCAAAACTGCCGGAAGAACGTGCCGTGAATAATCCATGGCCGGAGTGGCCTCGTGTCTGCAAGACCGACTATGGGCAGGAGGAAGCCATTGCTGTCTATGGGCAGGATCCCCGGATCTATCAGGCAACAGTCAAGGAGTTTGTTGCCGATAAAAGCGGAAAACTGACCAAAGTTAAGTTAGTAAAGTTAGAGCCAAAAAAGGATCCAAAAACCGGTCGGATGAATATGACAGAAATTCCGGGCAGCGAGTTTGAGATCCCGGCAGATTATGTCTTGATTGCTGCTGGATTTCTGGGAACAGAGAGCTACATTGCCAAGGCATTTGGTGTAAACTTAGATGCACGTACCAATGTAGAAACAGAGGCTGGGCATTATCGTACCAACGTAGATAAGGTGTTTACGGCAGGAGATATGCACAGAGGTCAGTCGCTGGTTGTATGGGGCATCCGGGAAGGTCGTCAGGTGGCAAAAGAAGTAGACGAAAGTTTGATGGGATATACGAATTTGGACTAAAAAAGCCACCGTTTCACTTTGTGAACCGTAGAAACTCTTCGACGATGTGGGTGGAACGCATCGTCGAAGTCAGAGTTTCTTCTTGTACATTTTGACAGTGCATGGGTTTCTATGTATAATAGATTGAATGCGTAAAAATTCCTAGTCAAGTGATAGAAAAGGTAGGTGTTTGTTATGGCGAAGTATTCCAGACAGGATATACTGGAACTGATTGAAGAGGAGGATATTGAATTTATCCGTCTTCAGTTTACAGATATTAGCGGTGCTTTGAAAAATATTGCAATGACGGTCAGTCAGATTGACAAGATTTTAGATGGACGGTGTCGCTTTGACTGTGCCGCAATTGACGGTTTTTGTGGAACTGGTTACGAGGAACTGTTTTTGGTTCCGGACCTTGATACTTTTGTTATTTTTCCGTGGCGACCACAGAATGGTAAGGTGGCCCGTTTTTTATGTGATGTGGTAAAGCCGGATGGTACTCCCTTCGAAGGAGACAGCCGTTATATTTTGAAGAAAGTGATCGCAGAGGCGAAAGAGATGGGATACATGTTTGATGTAGGTGTTAAGCATGAGTTTTTCCTGTTTGATCTGGACGATAATGGAGAGCCGACCAATCATTCTAATGAACGGGGCGGCTATTTTGATGTGGGACCAAATGATGGTGGAGAAAATACCCGTCGTGATATGGTTCTGTATCTGGAAGATATGGATATTGAAGTGGAATCCTCCTATCATTCAGATGAGTCTGCCCAGCATGTATTGGAAATTGCGTACAGAGATGCTCTGACCATGGCAGATAGTATTATGACCACCAGACTGGTGGCAAAAACAGTGGCAAGGCGTCATGGCGTTCATGCTACTTTTATGCCGAAACCACGGAAACATTTGAAAGGTTCCGGTGCCCATTATACCTTTTCATTGAGTAAGGATGGAAAAAATATCTTTACCGATGCATCTGGTGTACGGGGAATTAGTGAAGAGGGATATCAGTTTATGGCAGGGATTCTGGAGCATATTGCCAGCATGTCTTTGGTCAACAATCCAATTGTAAAC
>CAMWKN010000164.1 GCA_947174825.1 uncultured Clostridium sp. | reverse complement strand
GAACATGTTTCCATTTATGAAGTCACAGAAAACCAGATTGCTGATGACGAGACTATCCGCGGAGTCATTATTCGTGATGAAACCTTAGTTACTGCTGACACCGCTGGCTATGTAAATTATTATGTGGGAGATGGTTCTAAAGTCGGTGTACGAACCAATGTATACTCTCTGGATGAGTCCGGAACGATTTCAGAACAGTTAGCAGCCTTAGATAACGGTGAAATTACCATATCTGATGAAGACAGCCGTAACATCCGCAACAGCATTGCTGAATTCCGGCAAAATTTTAATTTATCCAATTATAATGAAATCCAGGATTTCCGTTATGATTTGGATAACACCTTAATCGAAATGTCTACCTTAAGTTTATCAGATCGATTAAATCAGATTATGGATAAAGATGGAGAGAATAATCCGTCGTTTCAGATCAAAAAAGCAGGAACAGCCGGGATCATATCACTTAGCTCTGATGAAATGGAAAGCCTGACGCCAGAAACTGTGACACCAGAACTATTTGAACATCCTGGCGATAATTGGAAACAATTACGTACATCCGATAAAATTGATGCAGGAGCTGGCGTCTATCGACTGGTCAATAGCGAAAACTGGTCTATTATCATTCCCTTGTCAGCCAAACAGTTGGAAAAATTTAATGGCAAAACAAGCATGAATGTCCGCCTAAAAAAAGATGATCTGCAGATGACGGTACCAACATCTGTTTATACCATAAAGAATCAGTCCTATGCCAAATTGGATTTTGATAAATATATGATCCGCTATTTAAATACCCGTTTTTTAGATGTTCATTTTGAGTTTAACCATGCAAAAGGATTAAAAATCCCCAATACCTCTATCTTTAAAAAGAAATGCTATGCTTTCCCTCGCAGTTTCCTGACACAGGGCAGCGAAGAGGGTGGCGGTGGAACTGGTGTATTTGTACGAACCTATGACAAAAATGGCAAGCCGAAGGAACAGTTTCAAAAAACGGAAATTTATTACATTGATTCCAATAATAATGCATACATTGACGCAGCATTGTTTTCACCTGGGACAACCTTGATCCCGGTAGGCACCGAAGTCAATTCCTCCAGTCTTTTTGAACTAAATACCAAAACGGAATTAGAAGGTGTCTATGTCTGTAATGATGGCTATTGTGTTTTCCATATTATTGATAAATTATATGAAAATGAGGAATATACCATTGTTCAGAACAATACACAGTATGGTCTGGAAACTTACGACCATATTATATTAAACCCAAAAATGGTCAAGGAAAATGATATCTTATATTAGAAGGGAGTTTTAATATGGTACAGGAGAATCTCATTGCAGTACAGTCAAAAATAGAGGCAGCATGTAAACGAAGCGGGAGAGATCCAAAGGAAGTTACCTTGATTGCTGTCAGCAAGACCAAACCTATCTCCATGATTCAGGAAGCAATCGAAGCTGGAAAAAAAGAGTTTGGCGAGAACAAAGCTCAAGAGATGAAGGAAAAACAGGAAACCTTGCAAAAGGACCTCAAGTGGCATTTTATTGGACATTTACAGACAAACAAAGTCAAGTATGTGGTTGGCAGAGCAGCTTTAATCCATTCTGTAGATTCCTTGCATCTGGCAGAAGCAATTGAGAAAGAAAGTGCAAAACAGAATCTGATTTCTGATATTCTACTAGAAGTTAATGTTGCACAGGAGGCTTCCAAATTTGGCTTAAAGCCGGAAGAAGTGGAATCATTAGTCCGGGAAATTGCCAAGTTTCCCCATACTCATGTCTGTGGTTTGATGACAATTGCCCCTTATGTAGAAAATCCAGAAGAAAATCGTGATATTTTTTGCAAGTTAAAAAAATTGTCAGTTGACATTGCTACAAAAAACATTGATAATATTGATATGAGTGTTCTTTCCATGGGAATGACTGGAGATTATGAAGTGGCAATAGAAGAGGGTGCCACCCACGTCCGAGTCGGTACAGGAATCTTTGGAGAAAGAGACTATTCAAAATAGAAATCTAAAATTCAGATGTGGAATGTATCACACATCGAGGAGGTTAAAAGATGGCAAACGCAGTAGATAAGGTGTTAGGTTTTTTGAAACTTGCTCCAGGAGAAGAAGACTATGACGATGACTTCTATGATGACTATGATGCCATAGAAGAAGAAAAGAAGCGTCAAAAAGAAGAACGCCGTATGGAAAAGGAAAATCGTCGGGCAGAAAAACGGGTAGTGAAAGAAGAAAGCTTACCCCCATATGAAGAGGAAATTCCTGCGGCTCCTAAACGTACCTCATTTCGGACATCTTCCAATAAAGTGGTACCTATTCGGACTGCACCGAATGGTTCGGAAGTATGCATTGTTAAACCGACAAACTTCGGAGAGTCTCAGAAAGTATGTGAGGTACTCCTAGAAGGTCTTCCTGTCATTGTCAATCTGGAAGGAATCGACATTATGGAAGCCCAGCGTATTATGGACTTTATTTCTGGATGTATCTTTTCGATCTCTGGAAATATGCGACAGGTTTCTCGCTATATTTTTGTTTTTTCGCCGCAAAGCATAGATATTTCCGGCGATTATATTAAGAGCATGGCGGAAAGTGAGGGATTTAACATTCCTACCTTAAATAGGGAATTTTAATTTATGCAACGGACAAAGGAAGATCAGGTAGCGATCAGGCGTTTTCAGGATTTATGCCGCATGGCATACCAGAGAGGAATTCCGTTTTACAGCGACTTTATCAGTCTGACAGAACGAGATTTCGTTTACCAGGCAGTAGCAGAATATTATCCTTCTTTGACAACACAGGGTTATCCACTAGCATTTTATGGTGGTTATCAGGATGCAGAACGTACCATAGTATGTTTTATGCCGGAAACGGATTCGCCAGAACCAGCAACCACTAGTTATCCCATTTGCTGTATCAGAGTGGAACCTGTGAACCGTCGATTTTGTGAAGACCTAACTCATCGTGATTATTTGGGAACCATAATGGGATTAGGATTAGAACGGGATCAGATTGGTGATATCGTTGTCAGACAGGAGGGTGACCACTCTGCCAAAACGACCATTGCTTATGTCTTTTGCAAAAAAAATAAAGCAGAGTTATTATTAGACTTGAACAGAATCCGCCATACTACTGTATTGGCAAGAGAAGTAGATGCCCAGTCTATGCATTGGACACCAGAATATAAAGAAATTGCAGGAAGTGTTTCTTCATTACGCATGGATGCCATATTATCTATAGCGATCCGTATATCCAGAACACAGGGTTTACAATTGATCCGCGAGGGAAATGTTTATCTCAACGGAAGATGCTGTACGGAAAATGCAAAACTTCTGCAAGATGGGGATATTCTGGCGATACGAGGATATGGGAAATATCTTTTTTGCTATACTGGTGGCGTTTCAAAAAAAGGACGATATCAAATTATCGTAAAACAATACATATAGGAGGTATGCAAGATGCTAACACCAATCGATATTCATAATCGGCAGTTAAAACCTGCTAAAATTGGGGGGTATGACAAAAAAGATATTGATGATTTCATGGAAGAAATTATAGCCAGCTATGAAGAATTATATAATGAAAACCGAGTATTAAAAGAAAAAATTACTTCTCTGAGTGAGGGAATCCAATATTATAAAAAAATGGAGGGAACCTTACAGAAGGCATTGGTTCTGGCAGAAAAAACATCTTCCGAGACACAGGAGGCTGCCAAGTCTCAGGCTGATTCCGTAATCACAGAGGCGTCTGCCAAAGCAGAGGCTCTTTCCAGAGAGACAAAGGCTGAAATTGACGCCCTGCGTGCAGAGGCACAGGCACAGGCAGAGGTTACCAGAGCGAAAGCAAATCGAGAGTTAGAGGAAACCAGAAACCATGTTCGCAAATTAGTACAAAGCTATGAAAATTACCGTCTGCAATTCAAGAAACTGGCAGAAGCCCAGATTGAGATGCTGGAAAGTGATAGTTTTTCTATCTTTGTCCCAGAACTGGATGAATTGATGAACGACGCACCTGGTGCAGATACAGTATTAGATAATCCAGGAGTAATTCCGATCAATATTGGATCTCCAGCACCGTTTGAAGAGCCGCCAACAGAAGATGTTTCCAGTCCGGAAGCTACTGCTTCAAAATCAGCGGTTGAATCGGTAGAGGAAGTTCCCGTGGAGCCTGCCGTAAAATCGGTAGAAGAGGTTCCTGTCAAACCTGCAGCAGAATCACATCAGAAACTGGATGTCAAATTTGATGATTTGAGCAATTCCATTGCCATTCCTATCTCATCAAATATGGGGCCATTCACTGATCTTCCGGAAGAAGATACCGTGGTAGGTGCTGCAACATTACAGGAATTTAAGATTGACAGTAATACAGCACCATCTATTGATATTAATATTGGTACTTCTATTGGTGAGGAAATTGAAGTTAGTATGTCTTTAGATCCGCCACCATCTTCCAGGGATGTGGGAATTGACATATTAGTTAACACAGATTCTCTATTAAACAGTTCCTCTGCCACAGAAGAACAACAGACAACGGAACAGGCAATGGTAGAGCAGACAAATGTTTCCGAACCTGTTGCGGCAGAACCGGCAATTAGTCAGGAAATCGGTGGAATACCGGAGCAGCCAGCAATGATACCGGTATCAATAGAACCATCAACACCGGAACCAATCCCTATGCAGGTATCTCCAGAACAGCAGACTGCTGAACCTGCCGTTATGCAGGCATCTCCAGAACAACAGGCTGTTGCACCTGCTGCTATACAGACAGCTCCAGAACAGCAGGTTGCTGAACCTGCCGCTATACAACTGTCTGGGGAACCATCTGTAACGGAACCGGATGTATTAGAGTTGGTACCAGAGCAACCGATTGTTAATCAGGAATCCACAGCTACAGTAGAAACAGCAGTCTCTATGACAGAGCCGGCAGTTTCCTTAGAACAATCGCTTACATCAGAGTCTGACTCCATTCCGGTATCCTCAGAACCATTTATATCAGAATCTAATGTATTAGAATTAGCTACAGATCAGCCAGCGGTTTCCAGCAATGCTTTAGTAGATCCTATGGCAGCAGAACAAGCAGTAGCGGCTATGCCAATTACTTCAGAGCAAGCAGTAGCACCAGAAGTCCCTGTTTCTGTTTCGACTGCACCAGAACCTTCTGCGGAGCCACAGGGCATGAATATTCCGTTGAATCTTGATTCTTCGGCTAATATGGCAGCAGAGCCGCAGGGCATGAATATTCCGCTGAATTTTGAATCTCCGGTTAATACAACACCAGAACCGCAGGGCATGAATATTCCATTGAATT
>CAMWKN010000163.1 GCA_947174825.1 uncultured Clostridium sp. | reverse complement strand
ATGGTGGATAATCATATCCAGCAGGGAAATGTCCTGCGGATTGATACGAATCAGGTGGTCTGGAAACGTTGTGTGGATATGAATGACCGAGTATTGCGTAATATTGTTGTAGGTTTGGGACGTCCGGCAGATGGTGTTGTCAGAGAGGATCATTTTATCATATCTGTGGCTTCCGAGATTATGGCGATTTTGTGCCTGGCAGATAATATGAAAGATCTGAAAGAGCGTCTGGGCAGAATCATTGTTGCCTATGATTATGATGGAAATCCGGTTACGGCGAAACAGATTGGTGCAGTGGGTTCCATGGCAGCTTTATTGAAAGATGCCATTAAGCCGAATTTGATCCAAACGGTAGAAAACACACCGGCATTGGTGCATGGTGGACCATTTGCCAACATTGCACATGGCTGTAACAGTGTCCGTGCTACAAAGACGGCGTTGAAACTGGCAGATTATGTGATCACAGAGGCGGGCTTCGGTGCCGATCTGGGAGCGGAAAAATTCCTGGATATTAAATGTCGTATGGCTGGGCTGAAGCCGGATGCTGTGGTATTGGTAGCCACTGTCCGGGCCTTGAAATACAATGGAGGAGTACCTAAGGACGCCTTGGGTACTGAAAATATGGAGGCACTGAAAAAGGGTATTGTAAATCTGGAAAAGCATATAGAAAATATTGCAAAGTACCATGTGCCATGTATTGTTACCCTTAATCGTTTTGTGACAGATACCGATGCGGAGATCAATTTTGTCAGAGAGTTCTGTGAAAACCGAGATTGCGGTTTTGCCCTGTCGGAAGTGTGGGAAAAGGGTGGCGAAGGCGGTATTGCATTGGCAAATCAGGTATTGGAGACATTGGAAACCAAGGAAAGCCATTTTCAGCCATTATATAATGAGAAACTATCCATTAAGGAAAAGATCACAACGGTAGCAAAAGAAATTTATGGAGCAGGAGAGGTAAGCTATGCACCGGCAGCAGAGACTGCGATTGCCCGTCTGGAAAAGCTGGGTTTTGGTCAGATGCCGGTTTGTATGGCAAAAAATCAGTATTCTTTGTCGGATGATCCTACTAAGTTAGGGCGTCCGGATGGATTTACGGTAACGATACGGGAAGTCTATGTATCTGCAGGGGCTGGTTTTGAGGTAGCCATTACTGGTACTGTAATGACTATGCCAGGATTGCCGTTACATCCAGCTGCCGAGCGCATTGATGTCAATGATGCCGGGGTGATTACGGGGTTATCCTGATACGGGGACAGACAATATAAAATAAAAATAATTATGCGCACAGCCAGCAAAGGAAGATGTCATTTCATGACGCTGGCTGGTGCGGCAAACTGCGAATCACACTTTGTTCCTTGACTTAGGTTTTCTGCTGCAGATGTGTGTGGCTGTGTTAGAAAAATAGTAGGTTGTGTCTTATTTACCCTTAACTTTGGAGTCACAGTAAATACAACGATAGATCCGTTTGTCCCGATCCGTCAGTTTGAAAGAATGTGCCAGTTCCTGCTCAATGGATGTAATGCAACGTGGGTTCCGACATCGGATGATTCCTGTTACCGTTTCCGGCAGGGATAATTTTTTCTTTTCCACAATCTCATTATCTTTGATAATATTGATTGTAATCTTGTGATCCAATACGCCTAATACATTCAAGTCAATATCCAAAGGACCTTCAATTTTGATAATATCTTTTTTGCCCATTTTATTGCTGCGGGCATTTTTAATAATAGCAACGGAACAATCCAGTTTTTCTAAATTCAGATAATCATATATTTTCATCGCACCGCCTGCCTGGATATGGTCAATGACGATGCCTTCCTTTAATCCACCAATATTTAACATACCGAATCCTCCAATCCCAATAATGTTATCATTAATGCCATACGTACATAGACACCATATTTTGCCTGTAAGAAATACACAGCCCGTGGATCATTATCCACCTCAGTAGAAATTTCATTGACACGGGGCAGCGGGTGCAGGACATACATATCTTCTTTGGCATAACGCATTTTAGCAGCATCTAAGATAAAGCTGTCTTTTAAGCGAATGTAATCTTCTTCGTTAAAGAATCGTTCCCGTTGGACTCTGGTCATATAAAGGATATCCAGATCCGGCATATTTTTTTCCAGTTCGCTGGTTTCCATGAAATCAATATTTCCGTCTACTAATACTTCCTGCCGCAGATAGTCTGGAATGCGAAGCTCGTCTGGAGAAATTAATACAAAACGGACCCCTGGGTAACGTACCATGGCATTAATCAGAGAATGTACAGTACGACCAAATTTCAGATCACCACACATTCCGATAGTCAGATGATCAAGATGTCCTTTTAATGTTTGTATGGTAATTAGGTCGGTTAAAGTTTGAGTCGGATGGTTGTGTCCACCATCGCCGGCATTGATGACCGGAATTCCGGAATGCATGGCTGCTACCGTAGGGGCACCTTCTTTGGGATGACGCATGGCGCAGATATCTGCGTAGGAGGAGATAACCCGTATGGTGTCTGCCACACTTTCGCCTTTGGCAGCAGAACTGGAATCGGCAGAAGAAAAACCAAGCACGCTACCTCCCAGATTCAGCATAGCAGCTTCAAAACTGAGACGGGTACGGGTGCTTGGTTCATAAAATAAAGTAGCTAGTTTTTTGCCATCGCATACATGTGAGTATTTTTCAGGATCTTTCATAATTTGTTGTCCAAGAGATAAGATGTGATCTAACTCTTCGGGAGACAGATCCAGGGGACTGATTAAATGCTTCATGTGATACCTCCGTTGTGAATTCAATTCATAGTCGCTTACTAGCTATTTTACTACAACTTGGTAAGGGGTGCAATGTATTTGGCAGAATTCTGCCCTTAAAATTGAAAAAAGATAGACTTTGCGTGTGCCATGTGTTAATATTATTTCATGTGGGAACCAATAATGGGGGCGATGAAATTTCGTAAATAAGGGGGACGATGTTATGACAGATAGTGAAAAACTGGACTTATTATTGCAGAAAGTTTCAATATTAGAAAAGGATATGGAGGCAATGAAAGAGGAACAGGTATCTCTGAGACAGGACATGAGGGAGATGGAGACTTCTTTGAGACAGGACATGAAAGAGGTGAAAGAAGACATTTCTTCATTGCGGGAAGAGATTCATTTGACCTTGGAAAATGAAATTACGCCTAATATCAATATTATTGCAGAAGGTCATTTGGAACTATCGAGAAAATTAAACGAATGTATACATATTTCCAGTGATATCAAAGCAAAACAGGAGATTCTTGACGTATTTATCAATATGCAAAAGACGAGTAACCGGTTAAAAGCATTGGGTTGACAAATTTATTTGCATATAGGAGAAAGCTTTATACAGTCCATTCCGGAACTTATTGTTTTGGAGTGGGCTGTTTTTTATCAATTGTAAAAATAAAAAGATTTTGATTAGATGAACAATAAGGAGAGAGTGATGCAAAGCAGAGAAGAAGTGCTTCAGTATGGTCTGACTTTTCCGGATACCTATCAGGACGCGCCGTTTCGTGACAATAACTGGCAGTTAGTCAGGGTGCGCAGGAATCGGAAAGCGTTTTTATGGACCTATGAAAGAAATGGTTATCTATGTATTAATATTAAGGTGGATCCAGAGTGGAGGGATTTTTGGCGGGACAAATATGACTCTGTATTGCCGGGATATCATCAAAATAAAGAGCATTGGAATACTGTAATACTAGATGGAACGGTACCGGAACAGGAGATAAAACGCATGATTGCGGAAAGTTATGATCTGGTAACAGGTAACTATTTTACCAATTCGTAAGGAAAACTGTAATAAGATTGTAATATGGAAATGTTATGCTGTTCTCGTAATTGGTACAATATTAGTACCTCATAAATTAAGTTTAGCGACCAAGGCTTTCATATACTAGACAGATTGTCCAAAGAATGCGAAGGGAGAGAACAGAGATGAGTATTTTAGAATCCAATCATTTATGCAAGGTGTATGGTTCCGGGGAAAATGAGATCCATGCATGTGATGAGATATCTATTTCCATAGAAGATGGGGAGTTTATTGCAATTATTGGTACTTCTGGCAGCGGAAAATCAACACTGCTGAACCTGTTAGGAGGGCTTGACCGTCCCACTTCCGGTACAGTAACTGTTTCCGGCAAGGATATTTTTTCTATGAATGATGAGGAATTAACCATATTCCGTCGTCGCAATATCGGTTTTGTTTTCCAGAATTATAATCTGGTTCCGATACTGAATGTATATGAGAATATTGTATTACCCATTGAACTGGATGGATCTCAGGTGGATAAAGAATATGTGGACCAGATTATTAGGATTCTGGGACTGGAAGAGAAGCTGACAGCCATGCCAAACCAGTTATCCGGTGGACAGCAGCAGAGGGTGGCGATAGCCCGTGCGTTGGCATCAAAGCCGGCAATTATTCTGGCAGATGAGCCAACGGGTAATCTGGACAGCAAGACCAGTATGGATGTGATTTCTCTGCTAAAAATGAGCAGTCAGGAATTTCACCAGACCATTGTGATGATTACCCATAACGAAGAAATTGCCCTGATGGCAGACGCCATGATCCGTATTGAAGACGGTAAGGTGGAAGTAGGTGATGGGGTATGTTAAAGAATACAAATCAGGCAGCAGTAAAAAAATTAGCAGCCAGATCTCTGCGTCAGAACCGGGTTAGAAATCTATTTGCGATTCTGGCAATTATCCTGACTACTTTTATGTTCACTACAGTATTCAGTATTGGATTTAGTCTGGGCAAAGATCTCAGTATTATGATGCTGCGGCATCAGGGAAACAAGCGGTCAATCTGCTTGAATCAGCCGGAGAGGGAACAAATTGAACAGGTAAAGAAAGCGAAATATTTAGATGCGGCGGGCATTCAGGTTCCAGTGGGTCTGGCTACAGATACCAGCGAAAAGACCAATATCCGACTGGATTATTATGATACAACAGAGTTTGAGAAAAATCTGACACCGGCCATTAGTAACATCCATGGTTCCTATCCGAAAAAGGTAGATGAAATCATGATTTGTCAGGCTGGACTTTCGGCATTACAGATCAAAGAGCCGAAAAAGGGAATGGATATTGTTCTGGTAATGGACTCTGGACAAAAGAATTTTCACTTATCAGGCTGGTTTACTAATTATGGATCTTCAGTAGGAGGATTCCAAGCGCTGGTTTCTGGGGCGTATGTATCTTCAGTTCATAAGACGGTAGAACAGGATGGTGTCCTATCCATTTCTGCTGTGGTAGGAAAAAAGGATCTTCTGTTAAAAGAGTTGAAA
>CAMWKN010000162.1 GCA_947174825.1 uncultured Clostridium sp. | reverse complement strand
GAATATAACCAGATATCTGGAAGCAAACACCAGGGAGGACTCCAGCTATGCGGATGTGGATATTCATTCCAATCACAAACTGATAACCTGGGGAAAACTGAACCCAGAGAGATTGACTACCCCTGTTCCCACCATCAAAGAGCTGAACATAGAAACTGCTGCCGTTCAACAGAGCTATTATATTTCTGCGACCACTTCATCTGGCAAGGAAACCTTTCATGTTAAAGAGTTCTATCGAATTCGTTATTCTGGCGGACAAATATATCTCTTATATTTTAGGCGGACCATGGAAGCTGCTTTTGATCCTGATTTAATTTCTCTGACAAAAAGTGAATTCAAAATCGGTATTACAGCAGAAGAAGATTTGGAAATTAATTCCAGCGACTCCAATAACAAGGTTGCTTTTGTGCGAAACGGCTCCCTGTGGTACTACGACATGAAAATGAATAAGTTATATGAGGTATTCACTTTTGAGAAAAACTCCAAAGACTATTTAAGAGATTGTTATGACCAGCATGACATTAAAATTATTAAAGTAGACGACGAAGGAAATATGAGCTTTGTCGTATATGGTTATATGAACTGTGGAGATTATGAAGGACATGTAGGTATCCTGCTCTATGATTACAGCGCAAAGGATAATCGCATTACGGAACGAGTATACCTGCCTATCTCCACAACTTATGAACAACTCAAAGAAGATCTTGGAAATTTTTGCTATGTCAATGATAAAAATATATTTTATTTTTCCCTTAATGACACAGTATATGCCTATAACATTTCGTCCAAGCGCTATGATGTGTTAACAGAAAATGCATCCAGTGACAACTTCTTGATGTTGGAAAACGCACACTGTTTTGTATGGTCCAATGCGTCAGATGCAGCAGAAGCCAATAAGATTACCATACTGGACTTAAATACCGCCAAGGAATTAACGCTTACTTCCAAGGACAACGAATGTATCATGGTATTAGGAACCATTGACGCAAATATTGTATATGGTTATGTCAGAAACAAAGATATCCATGAATCAACAACAGGAGATGTTATTTGCCCGGCTTATAAATTGGTAATCTCTGACTGTCAAGGAAACATTTTACGAGAGTATTCTAACAAAAACAAATATGTAACCAATGCAAGCGTGGATGGAAATGTTATTCGCCTCGAACGAATCAAAAAGTCATCCGGAACATGGACCACCGCATCCGATGACAGTATTATGAACCAGAAAAAATCAATAGTGGAATCTATTAATCTGACTTCCCGTGTCACAGATATTTCCCTGACAGAGAAATATATTTCTCTGCCTGCTGGTTTCATCATGCAGCAGCAGCCGGATGTTCTGTCTACAAAATATGTTATGGTAACAGAAAACACCACTGCTCGGATACCGGAATCTAGTCAGCAGACAAAGAAATATTATATTTATGCATATGGTGGAATTACGGCGTCTCTAACCAGTGCTTCTGAGGCAATTCAATTGGCAGATGAACAAATGGGTGTGGTAATGGATAATTCATCCCATATTGTCTGGGAACGTGGTGGAAAGTTTTTAAGCAAGGAGTTATCCAATATCTCCTATCCAAGTGATACCTCTAATACGATTAAAGCAAGTACACAAATGCTGTTACAGGCAGCACAGATTACTACCTCTGTATCAGAGTTAAAGGGAAACTCCATTATGAAAATGCTTCGGAATCATCTGGATATACCTGTGAATCTCTCTGGATGTACCATGGATGAAGTCCTCTATTTTGTTAGCAATGAACGCCCTGTCATCGCCATGTTAGGGGAACAACACGCTGTCCTGTTGACGGGATACACTTCTTCAACCGTAACCTGGATGGATCCTGCAACACACACAAGTACTACCATGCCACTGTCCAGAGCAGAGGAAACTTTTAAAAATGCTGGATATACTTTTGTCAGCTATATCACAAATTAATTGTCAGTTTTTAACAAACATACGTCAAAAAACATCTCTCTTTTTTGTTATGTTTTACCATTGCGACAGTTGATGTTTTTTGTTACAATATTAAACACATTAGATCTGGAATGGAAGAAAGGAGTTTCCATGAAACATTTTTTTCCATTCCTAACAGTTTTACTTATCTTGTGCGTGTTGCTACACAATAGCTTTATCTCATCTGTATCCGCACAACAGCACAATTCATTTGCATCTGCAAAATCTCTTTCACTGGATCATTCTGTATCCATTTCCTTGCCTGCAAATGCTACGGAATACTATTATTTTTATTCTCTCCAACTCACAGACTACACTGACCAAAAATATCAAATTACTCTATCAGATGCAAGTTCTATATCCGTATCGGCTTATGATGATCAGGGTTCTGCTGTAAATTTAAAACAGGCAGATACCAGTGCGTCACATTGGACGGGCTATATTGACAACATTTCTAACAATACTCGTTTTTTTCTGTTGCTGCATAATCAAGCAGAACAAGATGTATCCATACGTTTATCTGTTAAACGGTTCCGTTCTGCCAAAGCAACTCCAAAATCTAACAAAAGCGCCAAGAAAGCTGCAACAGCAAAACCGGATAAAAAATCAAAGCCAAGCTCTTCTACAAAAAAGTCAACGACGCAAAAACCGAAGAATAGCCCTGCTTCAAAAGTGAATCATACACAAATTCCTCAAAATACAAGCAGACAAAACTTTGGTACAAAGCTTGCAACAACACAAAAACCCCGGAATATATCTGGACAACTTCCGGATACAAAAGCCACTACATCCAAACCTCAGTCTAATTATCCAATGAACCATTCCAGATCTAATTCTATTCTCTCCACCCATTTTTTCCGTATGTCTGTTGGATATTCTATTTCTGCCTTTGAATTGTTGCCAATTAATTCATCCGACAGTCAAATCATATTAGAATCTTTGACACCAGAAAAATTATCATTGCAAAATAACATTATTTATACCAAAGCAACAGGATTAGCAGTAATCAAAATTTATTCTGGCAATGATATCACCTCCTGTACGATTTATATACAGGAACCACCAGAAAGGGGAAACTAATTTGTCCGTTACTACAAATTCATTATCTCACAACAAATACTCCAATTTACAAAATACCTTAGCAGAAAATCTGTACGATAATTGGGACATAGACCAATACTATCGTATCACCAATCACCATATTGTGGTGGCTGCGAGACAAAAGAAAACAAATACCTGCCATGTGTTGACAATCATCTACAATCCATATTTCTATAAAAAACTATGGAAAGATCTGATTCGTCTTCCAGACAGCAAGTTGTTATTACCTCAAAAAATCCATGCAGGAAAAAACATACATATTTTAGAATTTCCAGTTTATACCCCACTGAAAAAACTGGTCCAAAGGGAAGCAATATCACTTTCCAAAATTATAACATTATTTTTGGATTTATGTGCCAGTTTGAATTGTCTGCATGATGCTGGTATTCTGCATATGGATATTAGTGTAGATAATATTTATTTGACAGAGGAACAGCATTTTATTCTGGGAGATTTTTCGGAATCCTGCTACCAGACCAATGCAAGCTATCCTCTTTCTAATCAAATATCTCCATTTATTGCACCAGAATGCCAAAATGAGCCTCCATCTGTACAATCAGAACAGTATCAGCTAGGCATCCTATTCTATCAATTATGCAATCTTGGTAATGCTCCACCAAAGGATTTCCATGGCATCATTCCACAAAATTTACCGGTATTCCAATCCGTACCTGAAATATCAGATGACATCAAGGCAATATTATCAAAAATGCTTGCACAGGACCCTCACAAAAGATACTCCGATCTATCTGCTCTCCAACAGGATCTAAAGTCTCTTTCCTCCCAAAATCTGGAACAATCCGACTACCAGCTATTTCTGCCAGATGAAACACATTCTTTCCATCAAACAGTAACTACAACGGTTTCTGTCTCTACAGAAGTACACTCTAATCCAATTGATTTCCATCTACCATCCTTTCACCTGTCTTCCATTTCATTGCCTTTTCCTGCATTTCTAATTCCTTGCTTTTTTGTTTTTTTTCTTCTGATTTTCCTATTTATTCAATCCTTCTCTACCACCGGAAACAAGGCAAAACAAAGGATGGAATTCTCACAAGGAGAAACTACCACTGGTGCATCTATTTCTATTACAGCAGATACACCTACAGATACCGATGCTATCTTAGATATTGCGGGGAAAAATATAGACTCTCTGGCTTCCGTTTATCCGAATCATATACAGGCTAATACCATTCATACTTTATTGGCAGAAAATAATCATATTAGCTCTCTGTGCGATCTTTCTCTTTTTCCCAATCTACGGGAAATCTATCTGAGTAACAATCAAATCACAGATCTTCAAGAACTTACTGTTTTATCGGATTTGGAAGTTATCGTTCTATCGGATAACTGCTGCACAAATGTATCCGATCTGAAAACATTACACAAACTGCGTTTTTTGGATTTATCCGGTAATCCTGAATTATCAGAAATTAATGATCTACATACTTTGACATCACTAGAAACCTTGATTTTATCTGACACATCTGTCACAGAAGATGCTGTCAAGCAACTTCAGCAGCTACTACCAAAATGCAAGATTATTTTTAATGAAAGGAGCTAAATTAATTATGAAACCTCAAAATCAAATATTCTGCAAATTTCCAATTATTCCTATAATACTTGTTACCATAATAACATTGTGCATTGGTCTGTTTTCTTCCTTTAATAGCAAAGCAAAAACATCCAAACCAAAATGGAAAAAACAACCCAACTCTCTGGAAGTTGGAAAAACATTTCACTATCGTATTAAACATTGTCCGAAAAAGTCCAGTATTCGATTTTCTTCTAACCACTATTCCCTTGCCAGTATTAATCGTAAAACAGGTCTGCTTCGTGCAAAAAAGGCAGGTAGTGTAGTCATTACTGCAAAAATCAAACAAGCACAGAAAAAGTCTAAGAAACTGAAAACTCACATTCGAATTATCAAGAAAAGAAAGACATCAACGGACAAAAATAAATCTTCCAGCCTGTCTACAAATACAGCAGAAAATAAAAACGTATCCCAACAGTTACCTATATTAAAACATGTTAATTTTTCTGTTGCGGAATCCATCAATCCCTGGAATCATTCTATTATGTTATACAGCAGCCGTATTTTGCTCCAATCAGAAGTTCAGAATACAAATCTGGTGCTAACTCCCTCCATAGTGAACTGCAATTCCAAAATAGATTTACATCTAAAAGCCTATTTTTCTACCATATCAGCAGATGGGAAAAAAATAACTTATCAATTAAATTCGGATTCCAGCAAGA
>CAMWKN010000161.1 GCA_947174825.1 uncultured Clostridium sp. | reverse complement strand
ATCCGTGTATTGGCAGAAGAAACCCGGAAACTGACCGAAGGAATTTCCCAAATCACCACGGAACTGCAGGAAAATGCCACCAATACCCAGGAGCAGATTGGTGAAGTATTACAGGCAACGGAAACCGAAAAACAGATGATACAGGTAACCGATGAAGATTTTGGAACCATCCGTAACAAAATGGAACAGCTGCACCGGGATGTGGCTACGATAAGCGATGAAATCGAACAAATTATGACTGCCAACAACTCCATTGTAGACAGCATTACACATATCTCTGCAGTGAGTGAAGAAGTAACCGCCAACACCTCACAGGCAACCGACATGGGTAATCAGACAAAGGAGCGGGCAGTACAGGTAGGCCGTCTCATGGAGGAACTACACGAAACAGCCCAGCGTCTGGATCAGTACAGCTAAACAATTCTATTCAAGTAAAAAAGCAAAAGCATACCAGATGGTCACCCCATCTGATATGCTTTTTTTGGATCCATTTTTTATTTGGCTACGATATTTACAATCCTTCCCGGCACATAAATCTCTTTGATAATATTACCGGATAATTTATCTCCCAATGCCTCTTTTGCCTTGGCTAACACATCCTCTTTCGGATCTTCCTTGCCAATGTTAATGGTAGCCTTGGTCTTGCCATTGATCTGTACTGCAATCTCTACGGTAGATTCCACCGTCTTTGCCTCTTCATATTCCGGCCAGGTGCTCTGATAAATCCGACCTTCACAGCCCAGAATACTCCACAGTTCTTCCGTCATATGCGGTGCCACCGGATTCAGCAGAGTAAGCAGTGTCTTGTACTCTGCCTTGTTAATGGCATCCTTTTTATAGAAATCATTGATTAAAGCCATCATAGCAGCAATGGCCGTATTAAACTTGAGATGTTCAAAGTCATGGCTGACCTTCTTGATGGTCTGGTGCATCTTAATTTCCATATCTGAAGAATAACTGTCTCCATCCACCAGAATACTCTGCAGTTTCCATACCCGGTCTAAGAAACGACGGCATCCCTTAACACCATCATCGGACCAGGAAGCGCTAAGGTCAAAGGCGCCAATAAACATTTCATAGGTACGCAGGGTATCGGCACCGTAATCCCGTACAATATCATCCGGATTAACCACGTTGCCACGGGATTTGCTCATCTTCTCCCCGTTTTCTCCCAGAATCATACCATGAGAAGTACGTTTCTGATATGGCTCGGAAGTTGGCACTACCTTCTGGTCATACAGGAATTTATGCCAGAAACGAGAATACAGCAAATGCAGGGTAGTATGCTCCATTCCACCGTTATACCAGTCAACCGGCAGCCAGTACTTTAATGCCTCCGGACTGGCTAATGCCTCTGCATTATCCGGATCGGTATAGCGCAGGAAGTACCAGGAAGATCCCGCCCACTGAGGCATGGTATCCGTTTCCCGTTTTGCCGGACCACCACAACAAGGACAGGTGGTGTTTACCCAGTCCGTCATGGCAGCTAACGGTGACTCTCCATTATCGGTAGGCATATAGCTGTCTACCTCCGGCAGTAACAGTGGCAACTCGCTTTCATCCAGTGGCACAAATCCACATTTTTCACAATGCACAATTGGAATTGGCTCTCCCCAATATCTCTGGCGGGAGAATACCCAGTCACGCAATTTATAGTTAACCTTACGGTTACCAATCTTCTTCTCTGCGAGAAAATCCTTTACTTTTTCCTTGGCTTCCTCCACAGAAAGCCCGGTCAGGAATCCGGAATTAATCATCTTTCCGGTAGCCACATCGGTAAAAGCAGCCTCGTTAATATCAACCGGACCGTCTTTTCCCTCTACCACCTGAATCATTGGCAAATTAAATTTACGGGCAAATTCCCAGTCACGTTCATCATGGGCCGGTACCGCCATAATTGCTCCGGTTCCGTAAGTCATTAATACATAGTCGGAAATCCAGATCGGTATCTCGGTGTCATTGAGCGGATTGATTGCCGTCAGACCTCCTAAAACCACACCAGTCTTGTCCTTTGCCAACTCGGTACGCTCAAAATCGGATTTCTTGGCAGCCATCTCACGATAAGCCACTATCTCATCCCAGTTAGTGATCTCACTCTGATATTTGTCAATCAACGGATGCTCCGGAGAAACTACCATATAGGTAGCACCAAACAAGGTATCCGGTCTGGTGGTATACACACGCAGTTTATCCTCTTTGCCTTGAATGCAGAAGTCCACCTCGGCACCTTCGGAACGTCCAATCCAGTTCCGCTGGGAGGTTTTCACACGTTCGATATAGTCTACCTCATTCAGACCCTCTAATAATTTATCTGCATAATTGGTGATCTTTAACATCCACTCACTTTTCACCTTGCGGACTACCTCGGCACCACAGCGCTCACACACACCATTGACCACTTCCTCATTAGCCAGTCCCACTTTACAAGAGGTACACCAGTTAATTGGCATTTCTTTTTTATAAGCCAGACCTTCCTTGAATAATTTCAGGAAAATCCACTGTGTCCATTTATAGTAGGATGGATCTGTAGTATTAATTTCACGATCCCAGTCAAAGGAGTATCCCAGAGAATGCAGCTGATCTTTAAAACGCGCCACATTATTCTTGGTCACAGTCTTTGGATGGATTTTATTCTTGATGGCATAATTCTCTGTTGGCAGACCAAAAGCATCCCAGCCCATCGGGTACAGGACATTATATCCCTGCATACGACGCTTTCTGGCTACGATATCCAACGCTGTATATGGACGGGGATGTCCCACATGCAGTCCCTGTCCGGATGGGTACGGAAACTCTACTAAAGCATAAAACTTCGGTTTCGTATAATCATTCTCCGTCCGAAACGCTTTCTCCTCGTCCCAAATCTGCTGCCATTTCTTTTCCACCGTATGATGATTGTACATTTCCATCGTGATTTCCTCCTACATACTCATGATTCCTTTTTATTTTGATATTAATTGTCAGTTCCTACCTGCATCCATTCGATCAAACCATCCTGATCCCAAACCATACACTTTTGCGCCTACACCATTTCCCAATAACATCAGACCAATATAAGCAAAGGTCTTCAAATTGAAAGACTGCGCCAGATTCAAATAAAACATATCAGCAACGGAATGTTCGAAACCAGATAAAATAAAGATCATAACCGGTGCTATGACAAATAAAAAGTTCTTTGACTTCTGATAGTTATCAATGGCTAGATACATCATAACACCGCAAAAAAAAGCCAACAAAAAAATCTGCATTGGTCCCTTGCTTAATTTTGCCTCCGCCAACTTCCGGCTGTCAATGTTCAGAGATGCTGCGTTTGCCAGAACCGCCATAAGAAAGGTCCCTATATAGTTGCCCACAATAAATAGCAACATATCCGGCAGCTCTTTGACATCTTTTACGAAACCGATTTTCCCGGTATACAGGTTATATCCCTGTATTACAACAGTCGAAAGACCAAAAGAAAACATTAAGGAAGCAATGATCTTATTTTCTATTGACAAATAAATGATACCGCCAATGCTGATTGCAATTCCAGCATAGACAGCCTTCATAAACATTAAAAATACCTGTTTCTTTGTTTTTCCCATCATTATCTCATATCCTTTGCATATTTAATAAGCAAGCTTGCTCGGTCCGTTTATCATTATATCCCCTGTCCATTTTATTTTCAATGTTTTTTTTCGGAATAAAATGCAATATCTGTCCAGAATTTACAACCCATTATTCTTTGCTGACAGCCTCATTGATAGCATCCAGTAATCGCACATTTTCTTTCTTCACAGCCGCACCATAATGCTGACCACCAAAACGATCCCCCAGAATAACAGTGCTATTATCCACATAGCCATTCAAGATACTGACATCTACTGACATCACATCAATATTTCCGTCCTTTAATGCTTTAAAAAGTGCTTCATAACTTTCATATTCACAAAAAATCGGACTCACCTTCCACGTATTCATCGTATCAATATACTTCAAAAAAGTTTCTCTGGTAGTTGCATTCCTCGGAACTCCAATATACTTTCCATCCAAATCAGCCAGAGAGCGTATCTCGCTACTTCCCAGAGAATTGGAATCTTCTCCCGAATTATTCACCAGCAGACCGATATAATCCGTGTAATAACTGTCCGAAAAGGCAAAACGTTTCTGCCGTTCTTCCGTAATCGTATAGGTAGCAAAAAGGCAGTCCACCTCTCCAGACTCCAGCTTTTCTTCCCGGTCAGCCACGGTCACGCCAAGAAACTCCACCAATCCCTGTTCTTTTGCCTCTTTCACACTGACTTCAAAAAGATTCGCTGCCGTCTGGTATGCAAGTTCTACCTCCAGACCAGACCAGGTATCTGCTGCGGCATCATAAAATCCCAAATCCGGAACATCCATCTTGCACCCTACAGTCAGATGCCCCTTCTTTTTGATTTCTTCCACATAATTCTCATTAATCTCCACAGTCTCTTCCGTCCCGGTCTCAGGCGTATCCCCGTTTCTCTGACCGCAGGCGCTTAAGATAAGGAGCATAAAGCACAGACATCCTATAAAAAGCTTTTTATTCATTCTTCTCCTCCACTCTGTTAAATACCTCGCGGTCCAGATCACCATTCTGATGTGCCACAATCGTAGTACACACTGCATCACCGGTAATATTTACTGCTGTCCGAATCATATCTAAAATTCGGTCTACACCCATAATCAGCATAATTGCTTCCACTGGAAGTCCCACCGAGGTAAATACCATAGACAGGGTTACAAGTCCCACGGAAGGAATTCCTGCCGTACCAATGGAAGCCAGAGTTGCTGTGGCAATAACGGTCAAATAGCCACTCGGTCCCAAATGCATCCCATATGCCTGAGCGGCAAATACAACTGCCACACCTTGCATAATAGAGGTTCCATCCATATTAATGGTAGCTCCAAGTGGAATGGTAAAGGAAGATATCTTTCTGGATACGCCCACCTTCTCCTCCAAGGTATCAATATTCAAAGGGATGGTTGCATTGGAGGTAGAAGTAGAAAATGCAAATGCCATAACCGGAAAGAATTTCTTTAAAAATTTCAATGGATTGAGCTTTGTAAACACTACCAGCAAAAGCATATACACCACGAGACACTGAACAGCCAGACCAAGCAAAACACTTCCCATATATTTCAATAAAGGAATAAATGCCTCAAATCCCAGATTGGAAAAGGTTCTGGCTATCATACAGAATACACCTATAGGAGCCAGCCCCATCACCAAGTTCGTCATTTCCATCATTAAATCGTTACACTGATTCAGAAAATTGGCAATGAGTTCTGCCCGCTCTCCCATTTTGGCTAAAAGTACACC
>CAMWKN010000160.1 GCA_947174825.1 uncultured Clostridium sp. | reverse complement strand
CTGTCAATTATTTACCATGCGTTATGATGATAGTGGCGTGATACAAATGATTGAATTTATGATTGATGAGGGAAAGAAACGAGGAAAAGGAACTTATCTGGAGATCAATGATGCGTTCAAGAAGGGACTGCACCGAAAGAGTATGATCGAGCAGACTTTGATGGAGCATTTGAATGAGAATTATTTTGAGGTGCATTATCAGCCGATCTGGGATGTGAAGGCAGGGAAGTTCCATTCCATGGAGGCGTTAGTACGTCTGAATGTGCCAGGTTATGGTTATATTTCTCCGGAGGAGTTTATTCTGATTGCGGAGCGGAATGGCATGGTGCTGAAGCTGGGAATGATCGTATTGGAGGAAGTATGTAAATTTGTCAAAACGCATCATTTAAAAGAATATGGTATTGATTTTGTGGAAATTAATTTATCGGTGGTTCAGTGTATGCAAACGGAATTGTATACACAGGTTATTGAGATATTAAACCGCTATGAGATTCCACCGGAAATGATTAATCTGGAAATTACGGAGAGTGCACAGGCATTTTCAGAGAAGCAGATGGCGCAGAATATTGCCAGACTTACGTTGAAAAATATTACATTTTCGCTGGATGATTATGGATCCGGTTATTCCAATATCAATTATCTGACAGATTTTCCGTTTACGATTGTCAAGATTGACAAGTATCTGGTGTGGGAGGCAATGAAGAAAGTGTCCTCCAAATATATTTTAGAAAGTACCATAGCCATGTGCAAGAAAATCAACAAAAAGGTTGTGACAGAGGGAATCGAGAATGAGGAAATGTTAGCTATGGTGAAAGATATGGGAGCGGATTATGTACAGGGATATTATTTTTCCAAGCCGGTTCCGGGAGAAAAATTAATCAGAGTGTTGGAGGTGAATACCGGTGAAACATAAAGAAACAGAACAGATGAAGGGGAAGAAAGAAGTTTTTCACTTACATAGCAGATCCCTTTTAGGCATGATTGGTATTTTGTTTATTGCCTTGTGCCTCGGTGGATGTGGGCGGACGAAAGCAAAGAATGTGAGTCAGAAAAAAGAAAAAATTGCCGTGATTTGTAAAGGAGAACAGCATCAGTTTTGGCAGACGGTAAAGGCAGGGGCAGAGGATGCCGGAGAAGAACTGGGGGTAGAGATTACTTTTGAAGCGCCGGAGGACGAATCACAGATTGACGTGCAGATCGGTATGGTAGAAAAGGCGATAGAAGACAAGGCAGATGCTATTTTACTGGCACCATTAGATACCGACAAGCTCAATGATGTGATTGACCGGGCGAGTGCAGAGGGAATTCCGGTTTTGACCTTTGATTCGGATGTGACGACAGCCAGCCGGGTAGCAACTATTGGCACGGATAATATGACGGGCGGTGCGATTGCCGCCAGAAATGCCATTGACCTATTTGGCACGAAGGGAAAAGTTGCCATTATCTCTTATGTTAAGGATGCACAGACAGC
The DNA here is from genome assembly GCA_947174825.1 of uncultured Clostridium sp. The sequence goes on along the minus strand of CAMWKN010000160.1, from coordinate 3,860 downwards.
GATTGAGCGTGAAAAGGGATTTGTGGATGAAATTAGCAAATATACGGAGATAGAGATACTGGGGACAGAATATTGCAATGGAGACTCGGCACTGGCACAGGAGCAGGCAGAGACCTTTATACGCAATAATCCGGATATTAAATGTATCTATGCCACAAACGAAGGATCTGCTCTGGGTGTTGCACAGGCAGTACAGGACAAAGATATTACGGTAATTGGATTTGACTCCTCAGATGATGAAATTCAATATCTGAAGAATGGCTGGATACAGGGTATGATGGTGCAAAATCCATACAATATGGGATATCTGGGTGTCCGGAATATCTATAAGGCAATGCAGGGAAAGAAGCTGGAAGAAAAAATTGACACTGGTATTACCTATGTAGACCAGAGTAATTTACAGGATGAAGATATCGAATGGCTTTTGTATCCTATGGGAAAAGGAGAATAGATATGCGAAAAGTAAGGGTGTCAGTCCGCTTGAAATTGGCAATCAGTTATATCTTATTTCTGGTGGTTATTTTTGCGATAGGACTGGTGGGCCTCTATAATATGGGACGGATTTATGAAAATGGAAATAAAATCTATGAAAATAATCTTCGTTCTGTGAATTTGTTGGAAACAGTGAATCAAATGGTTCGAGAGACAAATTTATGCATTAGGGATGCTCTGGAGAATGAGGACAAGAATATGGGAACTGAGGTGCAACAGCTCCGGAATGAGACCCAGGAACTGCTGACATCTTATGAACAGATTGAGTCTACTGATATGGAAAAAAGGCGGTATAAGCAATGCAGACTGAGTATACAGACCTTTGATAAACAGTTGGATAATATTATCAAGCAGATACAGGATGGTAATGTAGAGGCTGCGGAGCAAAGATACTATCAGGAACTATCGCCGGTCAGGGCGTGTACCTATGAACTGTTGGATGCAATTGTGGAATTGTCCGAAAAAAATGCGGAAGTTAAGTATCTGGATAACCAGGAGATGTACCAGAGTATCCGTTATATGGTTATTGTATTGGTTATTGGTTCCATGTTGCTGGCAGCGGTAATCGCCTTTTTTGTAAATAAAATGCTCAAAAATCGTCTGACCAGTATTGGTTTATTGGCAGAACGTTTATCGGAATATGATATCTCAGAGGATATTGAAAATATTACTGCAGATGAGTTTGGTGATATTACGGAGGTTTTGAATAATGCCCAGTTAATGCTGCGGGATCTGATTACCAAAATTACAGAAGAATCGGATGATATGAGCGCAATCGGACTGGATTTGTCAGAGTCTGTTCACAGAAGTGAAGCCCAAATCGAACAAATTAATCTGGTATTATATGATGTCGAGACAGAGATTGGGTGGATTGAGAATAAGTGTAAAGAATGGATTACACATACCGAAGGAGAAAGTAAAGATGGAGCCGTGAAAACGGTGGATATCTGCACCAAACAGAGAGAAAGGCTCGATCATATCCAGTCAGAGCTTAGCCGGGTTATCAGCTATATATCCCAGATTGGTATTATCATAGAACAGCAGAATGAGATCTCAGAATCGCACAGAGAGCAGATTGGCAAGTTCAAAATCTGATATGAAATATAGCAAGTTGCGTACAAATAGTGCAGAAAAGGAGGATATTATGAGCAATCAGATTTCAGCGGCGGAGGCATTAAACAAACTGAAAGAGGGGAATGGAAAGTATCTGGATGCAACATCTAATCCGGGAGATATTTCCGCTCTGCTCCGCAAAAAGACTTGTGAGGAAGGACAGTTTCCATATGCGGTGATTATTACCTGTTCGGATTCCAGGGTAATTCCGGAAAGTATATTCTCTGCCGGAATCGGCGAACTGTTTGTGATCCGTGTGGCAGGAAATGTCATTGACAACCATCAGCTGGGCAGTATCGAATATGCCGTGGATCATTTGGGAAGTAAACTGGTGCTTGTGATGGGACACAGATACTGTGGTGCAGTGGGAGCTGCCATGGGCGATAATCCTTCTGGTTTTGTTAAGTCTATTACGGATATGATTCGTGAGGCGATTGGCGATGAGAAGGATGAACTGCGTGCCGGCTGCCTGAATGTGAAAAATAGTGTGTCCGTAATTAGGGACAGTTTAAAGTTTCAGGGGGATGAAGATTCTGACGTCAAAGTCTGCGGAGCCATGTATCATATTGACAGTGGTAAGGTAGAATTTATAGACTAAAACCGAAGAGTGTGAGGGGGATTATCATGTATGCAAATTATCATACACATACGAAACGCTGTAAACATGCTATCGGAGAGGATCGGGAATATATAGAGGCAGCGATTAAAGCTGGTATGGAAATTTTGGGCTTTTCTGATCATTGTCCATGGGTTTATCCGAAACCATGTGAGTCTGGGATTCGGATGGATCCTGGTGAGTTGGATTCTTATGTGCATTCTTTGTCACAGTTACGGCAGGAATATGCGGATGATATTAAGATCTTTATTGGATTGGAAGCAGAGTATATTCCGGAGTTGATGGATGCGCAGGATCGTCTTCTGGCGGAGTATCCATTGGATTATATGATTCTAGGACAACATTTTCTGGGACCGGAACAGGGATCCTTTTATGCCGGTATGCCTACGGATGATGCGGATTATCTGGCGCATTATGTGGATATGGTTATTGAGGGAATGGATTCAGGGCGTTATCTCTATCTGGCGCATCCGGATCTGGTAAATTATACAGGAGATGCGGAGATCTATGCATTACATATGCGGCGGCTTCTGTCCTATTTGTTGGACAATGGGTATCCTTTTGAGCTGAATATGCTGGGTGCCTGGCAGGGACGAAATTATCCTGATCCCAGATTTTTGCAGTTGGCGGGGGAGATGGGAAATGAGTGCCTGATTGGTGTAGATGCCCACGATCCCCAGCAGTTGTGTAATGTACAGGGAGAGCAGATCTGTGAAAAACTGATTGAGAAATATGGTTTGCAAGTCTGTGAACCACCGCTAATTTAGAATACAATTTGAGTGTAGTAAAATTAGATGAGAAATGGAACCAGTGGATTTAATTGAGTGCACTTGATTTGTGGTAGACGGAATCGTAGGACGTAACGGTGGGACAATGACGAACTGCTCCAATAGTGCCAGCATTTCGGTAAACTGCAAAAATTGTGCAAATGCGGGCGGAGCATCGGTCGGTGGACTTTCTGGTAATTATGTCGATAAAATAACGAAATGTTCGAATTCCGGCAATATTTTGGTAAGTGGATATTCTGGAAGTTTTGAAGAAGATGAAGATTTTGACGAAGTTGGTGCCTCAATGATTGCAGTAGGTCTTGTGCCGGAGGTTGAAAAAAGTGTAATATCCTGTAAAAATACAGGAAATGTGTCAGCTGTATGATTACCTAAAAACAAGGGAAAAGAATCTGCTGAAAAAGATGCAGGCAGTCTGGCCAGAATGAAATCTTTCTGGCAGGCTGCCATTTTTTATGGTGGAGAGGATGTGAGAAGACGGAGTTATCTGATTGGGGATAATGAGATTTATGGGTATGGGAGCTATTAAATAAAAAAAGGAAGGGAAAGGGGAATGGTGCATAGAACATTTTAATATGTAGTTATAGACTTTCATTTTGGATGCCAATGTCATGAAAATGTAAAATAGGGCAATTTCTATTAAGATTGATATGGTGATTTGTGTTATACTGATGAAAGAAGGGAGTGGTATTACATGAATAATGATATTATAAAAGGAATAGTAGATTATATTGAAAAGCATTTAGAAGAAGACTTGTCATTAGATAAAATTGCAGAGGATTTAAATTACTCTAAATTTTATATTGCAAGGATTTTTTCAGAAAAAACAGGGGGTACAATCTACAAGTATATAC
>CAMWKN010000159.1 GCA_947174825.1 uncultured Clostridium sp. | reverse complement strand
GGATATTCCCGTTCAATAATACGGTTGATTTTCCCCAATTCCTCCATGAGGTTTTTCTTGTTATGCAGCCGTCCTGCTGTATCGCAAATCAACACATCTGCTTTTCTCGCTTTGGCTGCATTGACAGCATCATAAACCACGGCTGCCGGATCACCGCCTTCCTGTCCGGAAATAATGTCCACACCAGCACGGTTAGCCCACTCGGTCAGCTGTTCAATGGCTGCGGCGCGGAAAGTATCTGCAGCTGCCAATACCACCTTTTTTCCACGATCCCGGAACTGCCCTGCCAGCTTCCCTACAGAAGTGGTCTTCCCCACACCATTGACACCAATTAACAACACCACAGAAGTCTGATCCGCAAAATCATAGGCATGCTCGTCCACCCGCATCTGCTCCTTTATGGTATCAATCAGTAATTGACGGCACACACTGATTTCCTTGATCCGCTGTTCTTTTACTTTCTGCCGCAGATCCTCAATAATCTTTTCCGTGGTATTCACACCGATATCAGCCATAATCAGGACTTCTTCCAATTCCTCATAGAAATCATCATCAATTTCAGAAAAACCACTGAAAATAGAATCCACACCGGATACGAAACTGTCTCTGGTCTTGGTCAGACCTTCTTTTAATTTACTGAAAAAACCTTTTTTTTCACCCATGTTATTGTAATCCCTTCTTTTTCAATTTGCAATGTACTACGATTAATTTGTAATATCTTTTTCATCCAGCAGATTAACCGATACCAGAGTAGAAACTCCTTTTTCCTGCATGGTAATACCATATAATATATCTGCTGCATTCATGGTTCCACGTCGATGGGTAATCACGATAAACTGCGTATTTTTCGTCAGTTTATGTAGATAATCTGCATATCGTCCTACATTAGAATCATCCAGTGCCGCTTCAATCTCATCCAACAGACAGAACGGAGACGGTTTCAGGCTTTGAATGGCAAAAAGTAACGAAATCGCCGTCAATGCCTTCTCCCCACCAGATAACTGCATCATATTCTGTAATTTTTTTCCTGGAGGCTGGGCGATAATCCGGATGCCTGCTTCCAACACATCCTCATCTTCGGTAAGTTCCAAGGTACCCCGTCCCCCACCGAACAGTTCCTTAAATACCCGGTCAAAACGAACCCGGATTTCCTCAAACTGGCTGGCAAACTGCTTTCGCATCTCCTCATCCAGTTCCTCTATAATGCCCACTAACACCTCTGCTGCCTGAATCAGATCATCATGCTGTCCGTTTAACAAGGTGTAACGCTCCATAACTTCCTGATACTGCTCAATGGCATTCACATTGACATCGCCTAAGGAACGGATCTTATTTTTCAAGGACTGGATCTGCTTCTTCATTTCCTCATGGGACATATCAATCTGCACCTGTAATTCTTCTGCCTTGGAATAGGTCAATTCATACTGATCCCACATATATCCTGTATAGGAATCCATCTTTTCCTGCAATTTCTCCTGCTGGTTACGCAAGCGGAAACACTCCTTATCCAGCCGGTTCATTTGTTCGGACAATTCCTCTCTCTTCTGGAAGAAACCTTTCTGCTTACTGTTTAATTCCTCTCTGGAACTGGTCTTTTCCTCCAACATCTGCTTTAAAGTCTCAATCTGTGCAGATAATTGCTCCATTTTTTCCTGTGCTTCCAGAATCTGCTCCTCTTTTTCCCGGACTTTGGTATCAGACTGGGCATTGTTCTCTGATACCTCCTGTTTTTCCTTCTGTACGCTCTCCATTTCCTGTTCCACACGGGAAATATTTTCCTGCAGGAATGTTTTCTTTTGGATCAGACTGTTCTCCTGCAGTTTCACCTCATTTTCCTCAGAAGTCATCTGCTCCTCCAATGCCCGGTTCTCCTCCAATTTTGCCTGACACTGAACAATCCGTTCCTCCCGAACTTTATTCTGATTTTCCACTTCCTTGCGCTGATCCTGTAACTGCTCTAATTGCTTTCGGATTTCCTCTTTCTGGCTCTCAATTCCCTGGCTCTCAAACTGAATCTGATCCAAAGCCTCCCGGTTCTTGCTCATATCTTCATCTGCCCGGTCATAGCGCAATTTAGCTGTATTCTGCTTCAAAATCAAATCTTCCCGAATGCCATGATTCGCCTCAATCTGTTTCTGCATCTCACTGCCTTGCTTCTCCTTTTCCTGAATCAAAGCAGTAATTTCCTGCATACGCTCCTTATGTTCCGTCACCGATTTTTCCAGATCTTCCATCTCACGACGGCGCCCCAGCAAATTATTGTTATTTTTAAAGGCACCACCAGACATAGAACCACCGGGATTCAATAATTCTCCCTCTGTCGTGACAATACGGATGGTGTGATGGTATTTTTTTGCCAGCGCAATGGCGTGATCAATATGATCCACCACCACAAAGCGCCCTAGCAGATATTCCAACAGTCCAGAGAATCGCGGCTCTGCTTCTACCAGTGTAGAAGCAAGTCCAATAACACCTTCCTCTGCCAGAATATTAGAAGCTTGTCCATTTGACCTGCCATGTATATTTGTCAAGGGCAGAAAAGTAGCACGACCAAAACGGTTTTTCTTGAGATATTGTATCATACTCTTCGCCGTCTGCTCATCATCCGTTACGATGTTCTGAATACTTCCTCCCAAAGCGGTCTCCACAGCAATTTCGTATTTTTTATTTACCCGGATAATATCAGCTACCACACCAATAATTCCCGGATACTGTTTCTTCTGTTCCATGACACGCTTGATGCTCTGTCCAAAGCCCTCATAGCGTTCCGTCATGTTTTTTAAGGAATTCAGTCTGGAATTATCCATATGGTAATGCTGCTGGATATCCCGGTGTTCTCCCTGCAATTGCTCCAATTCTCTCTGCAGATTACGGACAGAATGACTCATCTCCTCACCGATGTGATCCATCTCCTGAATCTTATCTGTCAAATCATCCAATGCCTGTTTTTCCTGATCCAGAATCTCCTGTAATGCCACAGCCTCTGTTTTATTCTCCAGAACCCGCTTGGTCATCTCCACCTTTTTAATATTGTTCTGCTCCAATAATGTCTGGAAACGCTCCTCCTGCGTTTTAACTCCGGTATTCTCATCTGCTGCTGCCAAAATTTCTGCATTATGGCTGGCAATTTCCTCCTCCAGATCTCGTATATAATCCGATACTTCCTGTCTCTTTGCCGACATTTTGGACTGCTTCTGAGTGGAATCCTGCAATTCCTGCTCTAAAAGCTTTTTCTGCTCCAGATAACTGCTCTGCTCCTCTGCCAAAGTTTCCAGTCTCTGATCCAATGTCCGCATCTGTTCCTGATAATGTGCCTCATTTTGGCGCACCGCATGAATCTGCTCCTGCAACAGCTTTATGTCGCCCTCACACTGGTTATATTTCAGCTTGTCCGCTGTAATCGTTTCCCGGCATTCCTCCATTTGCTGATTCTGTTTCTCCAAGGTTTCTTCCAGAGTAACATACTCGGCTTTTGCCTGCTCATAATCCGATTCTGCCTGCTTCAAATCCCGATCCGCAATTTCCTCTTTTCCCTGCAATTCTGTCATGGTATTCTGATTCTGCCGATATTCCGTCAAAAATACATTGATATCCAGATTACGCAGTTCGTCCCGGTAGGATAAATATTCTTTCGCTTTCTCCGACTGCTTTTCTAATGGCTCCACCTGTTTTTCCAACTCGGATAAAATATCCTCAATTCGTACCAGATTCTGGCGTTCCTCCTCCAGGTTTTTCTCCGCCATGTTTTTTCTCTTTTTAAACTTCACAATACCAGCGGCTTCGTCAAACAATTCCCGACGATCCTCTGGCTTTCCACTTAAAATCTTATCAATCTGTCCCTGACCGATAATGGAATATCCTTCCTTACCGATACCGGTATCAAATAACAATTCCTGGATATCCCGCAGTCTGCATGCGGCACCGTTTAGTAGATATTCACTCTCTCCAGAACGGTAAACCCTTCTGGCAATTTTCACTTCTTCATATGGAATTTTTAACTGATGATCCTCATTATTGATGGTAATGGCAACATAGGCAAATCCTTGCGGCTTCCGCATCTGCGTTCCCGAAAAAATAATGTCCTCCATCTTGGCACCACGCAACTGTTTGGCGCTCTGCTCTCCCAACACCCAGCGGACTGCATCTGCCACATTACTTTTTCCACTTCCGTTAGGACCTACAATAGCCGTAATTCCATCATGAAATTCAAATACCAGTTTATTGGCAAAGGATTTAAATCCGTGTACTTCCAAACTCTTTAAATACATTCTGACTCTCCCTCGTGTCTACTCCCGGCACCCATCTGCAGAATTGCCTGATATGCCGCAGATTGTTCCGCCTTTTTCTTTGTCCGGTCTGTTGCCGATGCAATCTGTTTCCCGTCAATCATCACGGCAACCGTAAAAGATTTATGATGATCCGGTCCGGATTCTGATAATAATTCATAATGCAAGGATCGATGATCTCCCTGTACCATCTCCTGTAGAATCGTTTTACTATCATAGAATAATTTTTTCTGCTCAATGTCCTGTAACACAAAACGATTGACATATTCTCTGGCACACTCAAATCCACCATCTAAATAGACAGCTCCGATCGTCGCTTCCAATGCGTCAGACAGAATCGAATCCCGATCCCTGCCACCGGAAGCATCTTCCCCTTTGCCCAATAAAATATACCGTCCCAAATCAATCTCTTTGGCACACAAAGCCAAAGTCGGCTCACATACATAACTGGCACGGATTCTAGTCAAAACCCCCTCTGGTTTTGTCTCATTATGTTGAAAAATATATTCACTAGATATTAATTCCAATACCGCATCTCCCAGAAATTCTAATCTTTCATTACACTGGTATTTTTTCAGGCGTTTTTCATTGGAATAAGAGCTGTGTGTCAACGCTGTCACCAGCAAGTCCGAATTTCCAAAAGTATATCCAATTTTTTTTTCAAATTCTTTTATAATTTCCTGATTCAAAGTATGTCTGCACTCCTTTATGTCTGTTTCGCTTCTTTAACCAAGGCAAAAGCTTCCTCCACTGTCTTTACCTTTCCCACCACATCATCCTCTAAAACCACATCAAAGGTATCTTCAATTCCCATAATTATCTGAAATAATTCCAGAGAATCTGCCCCTAGATCATCCACAAATTTTTGCTTGCGGGTAATCTCCTCCGGATCCATTGATAAAACTTCAGCAATAATCTTCTGCAGCTTTTCAAACTCCATAACTGCTCCCTTCCTGCCAGAACTCCTTTTTTACTATACATAAAATGCATCATGAACCAAACGGCTCTCGATTCTTATACAGTAAGATTTTCCTTAATTTTCTCATTTATTCTCTGTTC
>CAMWKN010000158.1 GCA_947174825.1 uncultured Clostridium sp. | reverse complement strand
ATTATGGTATGGTAATTCTGTTGCTGGGGCTTTATGCTATTGGCTGGCAGCAGGTTATCAAACGAATTCCGCTTACCATGGCATTTGCCAATAAGGCGGTAACTGTTGTCTGGGGGATTATCTGGGGTGTTCTGGTATTTCATGAAAGCCTGACCCCGGCTAAAATAATAGGGGCAGTGATTGTCATTTCGGGTGTTGTTCTATTTGCAGTTTCGGACAGGGAGGAAGCCAATGGATAGAGAAATGTTGCCCTATATCTTAGTATTAATGACGGGAGTGTTTGTTAGTGCGGTTTCCCAGGTTATGTTAAAGAAAGCGGCGCTGAAAACCTATGATTCTCCTATTAAAGAATATTTAAATCCCATGGTAATCATAGCCTATATGCTGTTTTTTGGGACAACTTTTCTGTCTGTTTTGGCATATAAGGGCATTCCCTTGTCTATGGGACCCATCATTGAAGCTACCAGTTATATCTATGTGACCTTTTTTGGTGTTAAGATTTTTCACGAAAAAATGAACGGCAAGAAATATCTTGCGTTGGGTTTGATTATAACAGGAATTGTTGTATATTCTATGGGTTAACAAAGCTCTGCCTGGATGACTTCCAAGGGCAGAGCTTTGTTGCAATAGGATGAAAGGAGGCATTATGTTAAAAAATAATGATAAAGATTCTCTTAAGTATAATGATAGAATTACCTTGGATCTGGGAGATATCACAAAGCTTGATTGTGACTGTATTGTCAATGCGGCAAATAGCAGTCTGCTGGGTGGTGGCGGTGTGGATGGCGCCATTCACCGGGCAGCAGGCAGAGAGTTATTGGAGGAATGTAGGACATTACATGGATGCAAAACGGGAGAGGCGAAAATTACCGGAGGATATCAGCTGAAAGCAGATTATATTATTCATACTGTTGGTCCTGTTTACTCCGGCAGTGAAAAAAATGCAAGACAGTTATCAGACTGTTATCGGAATTCTTTAAATCTGGCAAAAGAGAATGGTATTCATAGTATTGCTTTTCCAGCGATTTCAACCGGGATATATGGTTATCCTCTAGAGGAAGCTATACCAGTGGCACTTGAAACGATCAGGCAATGGATGGAAGATAATTCGGATTATGAAATAAGCATTATTCTGTCCTGCTTTGATCAACACACCTATGACCAATATCGAAATTATATGGATAACAACTAATATTAGCTTGCGAAACTCTTTGTTCTATAGGGGAACCGTTTGCTAATTTGCAGCTTGTAGGGAATAAAATGGGAGGGGTTGCATTGCGGATTCAGATTGTAGAAGATGATGGTGCATTAAGTGACGGAATTGTGCTGGCTCTGAAAGAGCCAGATTATATATTTTGCCAGAGTAGTAGTGTAAAGCAGGCACAGGCAGCATATGAGAAACAGATGCCGGATATGATTATATTGGATATTAATCTACCAGATGGCAGTGGTTATGATTATCTTCGCTGGGTTCGGACGAAATCGGAGGTGCCGATTTTGATGCTGACTGCCAATGATCTGGAGATGGATGAGGTCATGGGGTTGAATCTGGGAGCGGATGATTATATGACAAAGCCCTTTAGTCTGGCTGTGCTGAGAGCAAGGGTACAGGCTTTGAGCCGCAGAAATCAGCACAGGGAGAGTGCAGTATGGCAGGAGGATGGATTTTTATTTAATTTTGATGCTTTAATTTTCCAGAATAATGGACAGGAGATTTCTCTCAGTGTAAATGAGCAAAGGCTTTTAAGGATGTTTGTTACCAATTCGGGCAGGATCTTGACCAGAGAAATTCTGATGGAAGGGATATGGAATGAAGGCAGTGATTATGTGGATGAAAATGCCCTGTCAGTAACGGTAAACCGCCTTCGCAGTAAGTTAGAAAGCAAAGGGGATACGGTATCTTATATTCAGACTGTATATGGACAGGGATATATGTGGCAAAAGAAGATGCTGTAGGAGGTTTGCATGTTTCGGGATAGGATGTTGGATCGTTTAGAAGAGATGCTGGATGCGGCAATCAAAGGAGACTTTGAGGAACATGATTATGATGAAAGCAGGCTGTCCAGGTTAGAGACAAAATGGAAACAATTTCTGGGGGCATCCCAGAGTTCCAGACAGAATTTGGAGCAGGAGAAAGAAAAGATACATCGCTTATTGTCAGATATTTCCCACCAGACAAAGACACCCATTGCCAATATGAAGTTGTATGTTGATTTGTTGCAGGAAAGTCTGGAACAGCAAATGTGTCAGAGAGGGGGAAACTGGGGCTCAGAGAACGTGATGCAGAGAGAGTCGGGGAATCTTAGTGTAGAGAGCCAGCAGCAGGTCTTTTCACTGCTTCAGGAGATCAGCCGACAGACTGATAAGCTGGAATTTCTGATTACTTCTCTGACTAAAATGTCCAGGTTAGAAAATAATATTGTGACAGTGCAGCCTCAGAGGCAGAAAATTCTCCCTCTCATTGATGAGGTGATCCGAAATTTATCAGTAAAAGCAGAGAAAAAAGATCTTATTATTCACAGGGATCTTCCAGATGATTCGGAGATTACAGCCTGTTTTGACCGAAAATGGACCAGAGAGGCGCTGGAAAATATTCTGGATAATGGGATTAAATATTCGCCCTGTCATAGTGAGATTATCTTGGATGCGAAAGAATACGAAATATATACCGCTATTTCGATCTGTGACCATGGTATTGGTATTGCAGAGGATGAGATTCCTAAAATATTTGAACGTTTTTATCGCTCTTCTGAGGTACAGCAGGAAGAGGGAGTGGGGATTGGTTTATATCTGGCACGAGAAATTCTTAGAAAAGAGAATGGGTATATTAAAGTAAACTCGAATCCGGGAGAGGGAACTACCTTTTATCTCTATCTGTGGAAAGGAATACCGGGATAATATAGCTTATCAGAAATTACAAAGTAATTTCTGATAAAAGGCACATATTTTTGTGCCGTCAATCTGATTATCGGAAGCCGGTTTTGCTTCCGATAATATATGAGTCTTTTCTTGATAAAATAAGGAAAAAGGGTTATTATATTATCTATGAATGAATTTGATTTTTTGAAATCTCCAAATGAGATCAATCGAGATATCGCAAAGAGAGTGCAGGCAAGGAGAAAGGAGAAAAAAATAACACAGAAACAGTTGAGTGAGCGGTCTGATGTGAGTCTGGGATCTGTGAAGCGATTTGAGCGGACAGGAGAAATATCATTATCCTCGCTGATAAAAATTGCATTTGCACTAGGTTGTGAAGATGATTTTGATGTTCTTTTTGCGAAAAAGGGTTACTCGTCGATTCAGGAGGTTATCGATGAACAATTATAAAACATTGCAGGTAATTATGGATGGAAGAACAGTAGGTACATTAGCAGTAGCTTCCGATTACCGGGTGGCATTTGAATATGATCGGGAATGGATTGCAGAGGGGTATTCCATCAGTCCATTATCATTACCAGTGGAAAGCGGAGTCTTTTTGCCTCGAAAATATGAGACTTTTGATGGACTTTTTGGTGTGTTTTCTGATAGTCTGCCAGATGGATGGGGGCGATTATTATTGGATCGTTTGTTGATAGGGAAAGGGTGTAATCCTGCAGGAATAGATGCATTAAATCGTCTGGCGATCGTGGGGCGTACTGGTATGGGGGCATTGGAATACTATCCGGAGAATTGTTTTCAAACGCTTCCGTCGAATCTTTCTTTGGATGATATTGCCTTGGAGTGTGAAAAAATATTAAATAGTGCATCGACGGATAATTTGGATGATATCTTTCGTATGGGCGGATCTTCAGGTGGCGCAAGACCGAAAGTGTATTATCTTATGGATGGAAAGGAGTGGATTGTTAAGTTTCCATCTTCTGTAGATGAGGCAGATATTGGTATACAGGAATACCGCTATTCTCAGTGCGCAAAAAAATGTGGAATTGAGATGCCGGAAACCAGATTACTACCTTCTAAAATAAATGCGGGTTATTTTGCTGTACAGCGCTTTGACCGTCAGGATGGTAAAAAGATTCATATGATTTCTGTTAGTGGTCTTTTGGAAACATCACATAGGATACCAAATCTGGATTATCATATTTTGATGCGTCTTACCTTAAAGCTGACGGAAGATTATCATGAGATAGAGAAATTATATCGGCAGATGTGTTTTAATGTTTTTGCTCATAATAGGGATGATCATTCTAAAAACTTTTCTTTTCTATATAAAGATGGCAGATGGAGACTATCTCCTGCCTATGACCTGACCTATAGTAATTCCATTGGGGGAGAACATGCTACTATGGTAAATGGGAATGGACGCTGCCCAGGAATGGAAGATTTGCTGGCAGTAGCAGAACAGATCAAATGGGATAAAAAGAAAGCAAAGAAAATTGCCATGGATATTCAGGAAATTGTCCTGGAGGATTTAGGAGAGTATTGAGAAAATTTTGTCTATACATGCTGTTAAGCAAGAAAAATCAGTGGTTTGTAAAATGGGGTGAGTCGAATTTTCTGTGATGAATTCCATAGTCATCCTTCTTTGAATTATATAAAAATAACTCCGAAAGGTGTTCATTTATCTTTCGGAGCTTAATTTTTTATACTGAATATTTACCATTCATATTTTTTACCACATTTTGTACAATAGTATTCCATATATTTTGTTTTGATTGTTACATGGTAAACTCTACCATCTATTATAGAACTCGAAGATTTTGCTTTAGTTCCATGTATACCAACTTTTTGCGCCATTTTTGAACCTGACCCGCGATATCCAGCTTCTTTAAAACGATGCTGTATTAGCTCATCCTCAGAAGCAAAAACTCCGCAGTTGCAAGCGTAAACAGTTGAAGTATAGTCACCTTCATGTTCATAAGTGAACCACTTTTCAACCCATTTATGATCACATGTCGCATTAGTCTTTTTGACAGTAATCTTACAGACAAGTTTCTTACCATTTGTCTTACAGGTAATATTTGCTTTACCAGCCTTCTTAGCTGTAATTTTAGCGTTATACTTCCCGGTTACTTTAATGTTGGCAACCTTTTTATTGGAAGATTTCCAGCTCACTTTCTTACTTCCAGCATTCTTCACTTTAAGAGTGACAGCAGGAGATTTCTTCTTATTTGTCATGGTCAAAGTGACTGACTTCTTGTTAAGTTTTGGCTTTTTCTTAGTTGCTGCTTTAACTCCTGACGAATTTACAGATACAACGATCATAGCAACAATGATTATAATTGTAGCAATTTTTCTAATCAATTTTTTCATATCAATTTCCCCTTTCATAGTTTCCCTAAGCATTTTATCTTCCTGATCGGACATAACGGAAATACCATTCGATTGCCATAAAGAACCATTCCTCTACTG
>CAMWKN010000157.1 GCA_947174825.1 uncultured Clostridium sp. | reverse complement strand
TCCTATGTCTCTCTTTCTTTTTATAATTTTTTACTTTTCCTGTCATGCCAGCTTCACTGGCACAAACAATTTATGATTTTTCTCGAAATAGGGCGATGAGCCAATGCCCATCGCCCTGCTTCATGAATCAACCTTATTTCACTGTGTAATTCTTTGCCCATTTACTATACACGGTCTTGCCATTTACTTTCATCTTGGTACGAATGCGGATGGTAAACTTAGACTGGCTGTTGACTTTCGCCTTGATACTTCCAGTCAACTTACCGCTAATAGATGCCAGAGGTTTCCATTTCTTTTGCCCGGCAAAGCGGTACTGTGTTTCATATTCCGTTCCTTCCGCTGTCTTAAAGGTAATCGTCAGCTTATTCTTTGCCCTCTTGTAGGACAGTTTTGGCCGTACCAAAGTCTCTGGTACAGACACACTCACTGGTGTAGTGTATTCACCATATACATCCGTCCATGACACAATACGATATGTCCGGATACGATACTGATAGGAATGTCCCTTTTGCACATTAGTATCTGTATAACTGGTCACATCTGCTCCGACCAAAAAAGCAATCTGTTGATACGAACCATTTCCCTCTGCCCGAACAATCTCATAGGCATTTGCGTCACGATCCATACCCCACGTCAAATTCACAGACGGAGTCTTAGCAATCACATTCTTTACCGGGGCAACCTGCGCCCGAAAAGAAGAAACCGCTGCTTCTGTACTTGTTCCACACATCAATGTTAACAGAAATGCAATGGAACACACTAGAAATCCCTTTATCCATACCGTTCTTTTGTTACTTTTCTGTTTCATGGTATACTTTCCTTTACTATTGCATTGCATCAACGGCAGCTTCCTGTTCCAGTATAACGCTTTGTTCACTGGATGTAAACATATTTGTGTCCGCTGTCGGCGTTTCTATTGTCTGTGTTTCCGTCGTTGTATCAATTTGATTTTGCACTTCCTCTTGATCTTCCCTGTTCTTCAGGTACTCAATCTGACGACGCAGGTATTCCATATCTGCCTCCATCAAATCCCAGTTCTCTTTCCGCCGATGCTTATTTCGGAATTTGGTTTCCATATTCTGGATCTTTTTGGCTAACTTCAGCATTTCGCGGTCTTTCTTCTGCTGTTTCACCAATTTATCCTGACTATGTGCCTTTTTAACCACAATACCCATCTTCTGGCTGGCATCATTCTTTACTCTGTCGCCATCATTCTCCTGCATATTCTCTGCCTTGAGATGACGTAATTTCGTTCTGGCTGTCCGTACCATCTTACGTGCATGTGTGGTGGCTATGCTAATCTCCTTCTCGCTGTATTTGCCAGATGCAGCCTGTCTTTTAACCTGTGCCAAGCTGGTAGTGGCTGAGGTTAATGCCGTGGTTGCCTGCAAAATATTTTTGGCACCCCGGATAGCAGATGATACTCTCTGATAACGATATGGCAACCTTTTCTTGACTGCCTGTGAGGCATTGTTTTTTCTTGTCTTTAACGCCTCTAACATCGCCTTTAATCCTGCCAGTTCATCTTCCGCTTTTTGATCCGGATCCCAGATCTGACTTTTTTCTTCTTTTTCCTCTTCTGTCTCTTCCAGCTGCTCCTGCTCCGTCAGAACTTTCTCTGCCTCCGAAGCCACAGCCTGATTCCATCCTGTTGCCTGATTAGCGCCCTCTGCTGCCACGTCCGCCATAGTAGTATCTTCCAAAGTACCCATATCCTGTAGCCAAGATGCCATCTCATAACGTCTGGCAGAAATGTCATTTTGATACTCTGGTGAGGCATACGATCTTGGATCAATCCCACCCCTGTTCGATGAAGTCTGACTCATCGGGTGGCTCGCGCCTGCTGCTTTCGTATATCTGGCTGCAGCGTTCCTTGTTGCATAGGAAGATCTCTGACTCTGCTGCCGTCCTGTTACATGACTCACCCTGGCATGTTCCCATCCAGAGTGATTTCCTCCAATAATACTCATAGTTACTACCTCCTTGTCTGTCTCATTACTAAAGCGGCTAAATGCTGATAATTTTACTTGCTTACATTTATCTGATATTTAACCATCTTAGTAATAGCATTTCGTTCCTAATGAACTACAGCAAATCCTTTTGCTGTCACATTACAATCTAAATTGTTCATTCATTTTAGAACAAATCAAGCCCACTAACTCTCTCGACTATCATTCTCCATAAAATACATGAACGGATTTAGTATTATATCGGCAGAATCGCAACAAAAATTAAGGGGAGCAACCAAGTAAATCCAAATAAACGAATCCATTTGTTGTTAACAGCATCCATAGGTGACTAACAAATCTCTGCACCAGCCGGCATTTGCTTCTCTGGTACCATCAATGCCAGATTTCCCTCAGCATCTTCCGCACACAGCAGCATTCCTTCCGATAATACACCTGCCAGTTTTGCCGGTTTGAGATTAACCAGTACCATCACTTTCTTGCCTACCATTTCTTCTGCACTGTAGTGCTGCTTGATTCCGGATACAATCTGCTTCACTTCACTGCCCACACGAACCTGGGAACACAGAAGTTTCTTGGATTTTTTCACTTCCTCACAGGCAATGATTTCGCCTACCTGGAACTGCATCTTCATGAAGTCATCAAAGGTAATTTCCTCTTTCGCTTCAATATCTATCACAGCACTATCCTCTTCTGTTTCCCCAGCTTCTGCTTTCGCCTCAGCAATCTGTTTCTGCTTGATTTCTTCTGCTTTCTCCATTACTTCCTTTGGATCTAGACGCATAAAGAGAATCTCCGGCTTTTCTGTTACTTTCTGTCCGGGTGGTGTTTGACCAAAACTACTCATATTCTCAAATCCCCGTTTCTGGGCATTTAATTGTGACAAAATTTTCTCCGTTGTTGTTGGCATAAAAGCTTCCAACAGACTGGCGCCAATGGTAATCGCCTCCACCAGATTATAGAGCACCGTTGAAAGACGGTCTCTTTTGGCTTCGTCTTTCCCTAAGATCCAAGGCTCTGTCTCATCAATATATTTGTTGCAGCGTTTGAATAGACTGAAAATCTCTGTAATGGCATCTGCCACTCGAAGTCTATTCATCTTTTCGGACACTATTTTTGCAGTTTCCACTGCCTTATTTTTCAACTCATCATCCACTGCTTCTGTTGCACCCTTGTCAGCAACCTCACCATTCAGGTATTTATTGGTCATGGAAATAGTACGATTCACCAGATTGCCTAACACATTGGCAAGATCGGAATTCATCCGCTCCACCATCAGTTCCCAGCTAATCACACCATCATTTTCAAAAGGCATTTCGTGTAGTACAAAATAACGGACAGCATCCACTCCGAAAATGTCCACCAGATCATCCGCATAAATCACATTTCCCTTGGATTTACTCATCTTGCCGTCTCCCTGCAACAACCACGGATGCCCAAATACCTGTTTCGGCAAAGGCAGATCCAATGCCATCAGCATAATTGGCCAATAAATAGTGTGGAATCGCAGAATATCTTTTCCAATCAGATGCAAATCTGCCGGCCAGAACTTGTCATATAAATTCTCACCATTTTCCGGTGTATGGTTTCCATCCATATCAAATCCCAAACCGGTAATGTAGTTGCTAAGCGCATCAATCCACACATAAACCACATGCCCTGGATCAAAGTCTACCGGAATTCCCCAATTAAACGAAGTACGAGACACACACAGATCCTGTAGCCCCGGCAGGAGAAAGTTATTCATCATCTCATTTTTGCGGGACTCCGGCTGAATAAATTCCGGATGGGTATTGATGTGTTCAATCAAACGGTCAGCATACTTACTGAGTTTGAGGAAGTACGCTTCTTCTTTCGCCGGCTGGCATTCACGTCCACAGTCCGGACACTTGCCGTCCACCAGCTGGGAAGCCGTAAAGAAGGACTCACATGGTGTACAATACATTCCTTCATAATGCCCCTTATAAATATCTCCCTGGTCATACAATTTCTTGAAAATCTTCTGTACCTGTTTCTCATGATAATCATCCGTAGTACGAATAAATTTGTCATAAGAAGTTCCCATCAGATCCCAGATAGTGCGAATCTCTCCGGAAACATCATCCACAAACTGCTTTGGTGTGATTCCTGCTTCCTCTGCCTTGAGCTCGATCTTCTGCCCGTGTTCATCGGTTCCCGTCTGGAAACGAACGTCATAGCCCTGCAATCTCTTGAAACGACCGATGCTGTCCGACAGCACCGCCTCATAGGTATTACCAATATGGGGCTTGCCTGATGTGTAAGCAATTGCCGTTGTTAAATAATAGGTTTTCTTGTCTGCCATTTTCTTCTCCTCCTGTTAATATTTATTTTAATTCCATAATCTGTGTACATTCTTTTTACTTGATAGAAGAAAGTTTCCTACAAAGTAAAAAACGTCTTTAAAAATCGACCTGCACCAATTCTTAAAGACGAGTATTATCCCGTGTTACCACTTTAATTCATCTCTGACTCACATCAGAGACCTCTGCCACTGCTCACATATCTTCCAGCATAGATGGATCAATACAAGCTCCTGTTTGTCTGACCATATACAATCTACACAATCATCTGATTTACAGTGAGACGCTTTAACGGGCGAACCCGTCGTAGCCTAACATGGAAAAACCAAATTCTCCATATTTCGGTACGCAGCTCCGAGACCATCTTCCCTCATATCGTAATACACCCGTTCTCAGCCACCGGGCTCTCTGTAATACACTCCATGAGATACTCTTCTCTTCACAGCTTTTGGAATTATTTGTCACTATATTCTAGTCTATCCAAAGGAATTTGTCAATATTACCATCTATTTTACAAATTTATTAACTTCACCATATCCCCCATACCATTGTTGTTTTCCACTCCAGTATAATTCATGTTTACGGGTCAAGAGCAGCGTTGCATCCGTTACCGCATATACATGTTTCACATTCTTCATCAACAGTACAGGTTTATTCTGCCACCCATTTTTGTATTGATTACCAAATGCGTTAGATTGATTGTATCCCATACCATATGCCTTATGATTTTTCTTCAGATATACCAGTATGGAATGATGTGTCCCTCCTCCCCATGCAGTTGATAAAGATGCCTCCACTACATTTTTTGCAATCTTTCTTGGTGTGGTAGAATAACCTTTTTGAGAAGAATGTAACGACCTTCCCCATACCCATAATGTTTGATCCTTTTTTATCATTGCAACATTTTCATCGCTGGCAGTAATCTGTTTCACTCCACTAACAATGATCTTAGTAAATTTGTAATACATTTTTTGTTTTGATTGTGAAATAAGTTTTGCATCATTTTCTCCAATTCCCCATACACTGCCATCCTTCATTAATACAAAAATATTATTTTCACCACATACTACCTGTTTAA
>CAMWKN010000156.1 GCA_947174825.1 uncultured Clostridium sp. | reverse complement strand
CTTCCAGAGGGACTGGAAACACTGGGAGAAAGAGCATTTGCATGGTGCGCCAAGCGTGAAGTGTAATTGTTACTTTATGATTTGTGCTGAAAAAGGCTCGGAATGGAGAGGATTATGCGATATCGAAAACTCGGTAATATAGGGATTTTTGTATCGGAACTGGGATTTGGCACCATTCCGATTTTAAGCGGAAATGTGCCTGTACTTCCTGATTATTACAGCCCTGATTTAAATAAAGCAATCGATATTATGGAATATGCATTCCGTCTTGGGTGTAATTTTTATGACACCGCAGTTCCGGAGGAATATGGTGACGCGGAATATAAACTGGGCAGGTTTGCAGATAAGATTGGCAGAGATAACATTATCATTGCCGACAAGGCAAGATTTTATGATGGAAATGAGATTTACAACGCTGTCATACAATCCTGTGAGAACCTTGGAACGAACCCTGATATTTACTTTGTACATCAGGTGGATTTTAAAAATCAGGACAGGGTATTTGAAAGATACGGCGCACTTGATGCGCTTTGTGACTTAAAGGCAGAAGGTAAAATACGTTTTACAGGGATTGCATCCCATTATTATGATGTGCTTTTAAGAGGTGCAAGGGATGACAGAGTGGATATATTGCAGGGGAGTGGTAATATTTTGGAATGTGGAATGCTGAGACGGATGGCGGAAGAGCCGCAATTTGCCGGAAAAGCTTTTATTCTGAACAAAGTATATGCGGCAGGTCTATTGACAAAATTTTTTACAGTTGACGAACTGATAGGGGGCATCTTAAAATATCCGTTTTCGTGTGCATTAATTGGACTTGGGACAATGGAACAGGTAAATGCCGCCATGGGAAAGGAAATAGATCCTAAAGAAGTCTCCTTTGAAAAGGTATTGGAAGTTTTGCAGAGCGTGTTTGAGCCGATTCCATGTACAAGATGTCAGCGATGCGTATGTCAGTTTGGCACGGAAATCCATACCGCATTTAGACAGTATAATTATTATTACCTGGGAAAGAATTTCTGGGCATTAAAAAAGCTGAACATGAATATAGAAAACGCTTATGAAAACTGTTTTCGCTGTATGGAGCAGGAATGTATGAGAAACTGCCCTATGGAACTGCATATTCCTGAAATTATGGGAACCGTGAAGGAATTGGTGGAAAACCATATATGATGCTAGGGTCAATCTTCTCTGTACCAATAAACGGACACATCTACCACCCGTGCTTGATAGCTCAAAGGATCCCGCTTCTGATAGTCAAATAATAATACACATTTCTTCTCCACTAAGGTTCCCTCATTCAGATACCGCAATACATCCAAATCAAACTGCTCCAGATGGGTCATCCGCAAGGTCTGTTTCCATCCATAATCCTGATAGTCTGGCAAATACCGCTCTATCTGCCCTTCATCCTGATACCACTTACGCTCCATTTCCCGCCATTCCGAATCCTGAGAATTATTGGCAAAATCAGGTCTGGATTTCAAATTTTCCCTGGCATACAGATCATAGGTCAATAGCTGTGACAAAATTTCTCCATCCCCTTTTGTGCATTCATCCAAAAATTGTAATAAAATTTCATAATTCTGTATTCTGGAATGATGTGCCCCCAGATCTGCCAAACCATCATAATACTCTCCCAAGGACTGATAAAAATCAAAGGGCGTGGGAAATAAACTTTCCAAATAATGTCTGGAAGCTTCAAACTGCTGGCTATTATAATATTGTTCCGTCATCGCCTCCACCTGTTTCAAGCGCAACACATCATCATAGGATAACCATGGCGTATATAACACCTCGTAAGGCGGTCGATCCTGACAGACAATTCCGTATTCCTCCCGTTTCCCCTCCATTGGAGATCCCTGAAGCATTTTCAGAAATCCCAGCTGCAGCTGATCCGGTTTCATACTGTGTACATCATTAAAAGAATTCCGAAAAGATGTGTAATCTTCATATGGCAGACCTGCAATCAGATCCAAATGCTGATGAATAGTTCTACTGGCATGAATTCGTTCCACTCTGTCCCGCAAATGCTGTAAATCACAAACACGATTGATAGCTTTCATGGTGTCCTTATTTGTGGACTGCACGCCAATCTCAAATTGCACCAATCCCGGACGGAACTGGCTCACATAGGCAATCTCTTCATCCGTCAATAAATCTGCTGACAGCTCAAAATGGAAATTCGTCACTCCATTGTCATGTTCGTGTATATATTTCCAAATCGCCATAGTATGTTCACGTTGACAATTAAATGTTCTGTCCACAAACTTAACCTGCGGCACACGACGATCCAGGAAAAACTGCAGTTCCCGTTCCACCAATTCCATACTCCGCAGTCGAACCTGACGGTCTGTGGATGACAGACAATAACTGCATCCGAAAGGACAGCCCCGGCTGGTTTCATAATAAACGATTCGATGTTCCAGTCCATCCATATCCTGATAGGGAAAAACCAGTGCATCCATGGGCAATTTCGGACGGGGAACTGTCTGTATAATGTCCGCCCCACGATACACCAGCCCTGCCACATCCGCCAGCTCTGTCCCACGCTTATATGCCTGGTACAATTCCAGAAAGGTCTCCTCTCCCTCCCCCACCATAATTCCAGTCAACCATGGATACTCTTTCACAAAATTTACCGCATGATAACTGACTTCCGGACCACCAAACCATATTGGCACCTCCGGTAATACCTTATGCAGTTCCGCCGCCAGCTCTCGAATCACCTGTATATTCCAGATATAACAGGAAAACCCGATCAACTCGGGTTTTCGACGGTAAATATCTGCCAAAATATCTTCCATATGCTGGTTAATCGTGTACTCTGCAATTTCCAAACTGGATGCCGGAATTCCATGGGCAAGTCCATATGCCCGGATACTATAGATTCCAAGATTAGAATGAATATATTTCGCATTAACAGCGACCAATAATGCTTTCATAAATTCCTTTCCTTATCAAATGTCATGCAATCAATGATAATACCATAGTAAACAGCCAAAGCATGCTGGAATGACAAACCGCATAATCTATGCTCCAATCATAATTTACTAAGCATGAAGCTTTTTCAAGAACTCCTGGGTACGGGCATTTTTCGGATTATCAATGACATCCTCCGGCGCCCCTTCCTCTACGACCATTCCCTGATCCATAAAAATCACCCGATCAGACACCTCTCTGGCAAAATCAATTTCATGGGTTACGATTACCATGGTCATTTTCTCTGCCGCCAGTTTCTTCATGATGCGAAGAATCTCTGCGGTAATTTCCGGATCTAAAGCAGAAGTTGGCTCATCAAAGTATAAAATCTTCGGATGCAGCGCCAATGCCCTGGCAATCGCCACACGCTGCTGTTGTCCTCCTGACAGTTCACAGGGATAGGCATTCTCCTTGTCGTCCAGCCCCACCTTTGCTAATAATTCCCGCACTTCCCCATAGACTTCTTCTTTGTTCCGTTTCTGAATGGTAATCGGTGCATCTGAAATATTTTTCAGAACCGAAAAATGCGGAAAAAGATTAAAATTCTGAAACACCAGTCCAAAGATGGACTGTGCCTGCTGTATCTCTTTACGAGAAGGATATGCACTGCCCTCCGGTCCTTCCGTTACCACTTCCTCTTCCAGATAAGAAATAGTACCCTTATCCATCTGCTCTAAAAAGGTAGCACAGCGAAGCAAGGTAGATTTACCAGATCCAGACGGACCTAATATGGACACCACTTCTCCTGTCTCTATTGCCAAACTGATATCCTTCAATACCGTTTTATCTCCAAAACTTTTGCCAACATGAGTCATTTCCAATACTTTCATTGAAACCTCCTATACCAATCCCGATATTTCTCACTATATTCCAACACCAATACAATGAATTTCAAAGACGAAACGGATTTCTTCCATTTCGTCCATTAACGATAATAATCCAATTTCTTTTCGATACATTCCATCAGATACGCAACAATAAAATTAAAAATATAATAGAACACACCGGCAACAAAAAGCGGCAGCAAGGAAGTCTGTGCCGCAGCAATCTGCTTCGCCAGAGTAAACATTTCCGTATACGCCAGAGCAAACGCCAGAGAAGTATCTTTAACCAGAGTAATAATTTCATTGGTAACCGGCGGCATAATCCGTTTTACCATCTGTGGAAAAATGATTCGGAAAAAGGTCTGACTTCTGCTGTAGCCCAAGATCATGGCTGCTTCCCGCTGTCCATGAGGAATACTCTGGATACCGGAGCGGTAGATCTCTGCAAAATATGCTGCATAGTTCAAGGAAAATCCAATAATGACAGCATAAAAGCGGTAGGAATATGGAGTAGACATTCCAAATACATAATATGGTGCGAAAAAGACCACCAAGAGCTGCAACATCAACGGAGTTCCTCGCATGATGGAAATATAAATCTTTGCAATCCACTGGAATACCTTGATTTTGGACATCCGAACCGCTGCTATCAGCAAACCTAATGGCATAGCAAAAAGCAGAGTCAATAAAAAGATTGCCAAGGTTGCTAACATACCTTTGCTCAACTGTTTCGTAATCTCTCCCAGATTGATTTTTTTCACTGTTCCTGCGCTTTTCCCCGCAACCTCCTCGATATACTCATCTCTCTGCTCTGGAGAAAGAAGTTCTATTTCCGAGATATCAATTTCCGGAACAGGCATTCCATCTATGTATTCCTTATCTTCCATGCTAAGACAGATACTGTCCGTCAATCCCCACTCTTTGGCAATCAACTCATAGGTGCCATCATACAGCATCTCAAACAAAGTGATCTGCACCTGATCCCGCAACTCCGTATTGCCCTTTTTAAATCCAATGCCATAAGCCTCCGAAGACAGTCTCTCCTCCAACATGACAAAAATATCTTCTTTGCCGGAAAGCTGATAGTTTGCCACACCAATATCCATGGCTACTGCATCTGCCATTCCGCTTTCCAGATTCATAAAAGCAGAATTGTAATCTGCCACCTGCTGTAGCTCCTTTAGGGACTTTGCCAATGCCTGGTTCTCCTCCGAAGCATCCTCTCCTGTCAGAGCCGCCAAAGCCGAAGAATCATTCTGCACAATTACTATCTTCCCTTTCAGGTCCGACAGTTTCTGTATACCAGAATCCTTCCTCACAATAACCACCTGTGAATTGTCAACATATGGGGTAGACCAGGTGTAATCCTGCTCTCTGCCATTCATGGTAAAACCATTCCAAATGCAGTGTATCGCACCGGAAGCCAATTCCGAGTCTTTGGACTCCCAGGCAATGGGACGTTTGATCAGCAGCCAGTCATTCCGGTCACAGACCTCCTGTGCCAGATCCAAATCAAATCCCGTATATTCCCCATTTAGACCCATATAACCATAGGGCGGAAA
>CAMWKN010000155.1 GCA_947174825.1 uncultured Clostridium sp. | reverse complement strand
ATAGGAATAGTCGTGAAACGACTACTTTCCTATAGAGCAAAGAAAAGTTTCTCTCGAAAGCTTATTGCACTACGACAGAGCAGTTTACGTTAATTTACCGTCTTTGATTTGTATGATTCGATCTGCATATTCTGCCATTTGTGCATCATGGGTTACCATGATGATGGTCTGCTCATAGATTTCAGAGGCCTGTCTCAATAGCCCTGCAATCTTATCCGCATTTTCCGCATCCAGATTCCCTGTTGGTTCATCTGCCAAAACTACAGCCGGTTCCACAGACAATGCTCTGGCAATGGAAATTCTTTGCTGCTCACCACCAGACATCTCATGGGGAAATTTATCTTTGCAATCCAGAATATCCAGCTGTTCCATTAATGCCAGGATTTTTTCCCGGTCTTCGTCCCTGCCGTCCAGATGGATGGGCATAATGATATTTTCATATGCGGTATATTCTGGGAATAGATTGTAGTCCTGATAGATAAATCCCACCTTTCTCCGGCGTAGTTTTGCCAAAGTGTCACTTTTGGAATAAATTACTTTTTCGCCATGAATATAAAGTTCTCCAGTATCTGGTGTGTCTAAGGTTGCCAGAATCCGCAACAGAGTAGATTTACCAGAGCCGCTTTTACCAATAACGGCACAAAATTCTCCTTTTTTAAATTGAAGACTACAGGGTTTTAATGCCGGAACGGGTACTGCCCCTGCATAGGTTCTCGATATCTCTTTTGCTTCCATTACTATATCACTCATGAAACTCTCCTCCATTTCACTCTTTTGTGTTTTTTTATTTAACAGACATGCTTCCTGTGACCATTTGCAGCGTGATTACTGCTATACCCATGATCAAAATAAAGATAATTACCCAATATGGATTGATGTCGTCTATTAAAGTATAAAAAAGATATTGTTTTTCGGTAACATTAGAGATTACCTTGTTAAAAAATAAGCTTGTGGTTGCACTAACAGTCTCTCCATTCGCCGCATCCGCATTCCAGTCTGCTTTTATTTTTAATAGCTGAATCAGATATAAAAATGGAATACTCCATAACAGATACAGACTTTCACGGATTCCATTTCCTGGAGTTCTTCTGGAGGTTTGACGGGGCATAACACCTAGCTGTAGCAATGCCGTCTGCCTCTTTCTTTTCCTTCTGTATTCCTCCAATAGGATGCAAGATAGAACAAAAAGGTATAAAATAACGATAATTCCTGCCAGTCCTCCGTATACCAGTACGGACTGGATGATTTTTTGAAAAGCATCTCTGCGATCTTCGGCACTGCTTTCGTACTCCAGATCGTTCGTGGTGCATTGTCTGGTAATGATTTTATCGGTTGCTTCTGAGCTGGAAAATCCATTGAAATTAATTTCTAAATGATTGTATCCATAGGTAATGCCGTCTTCTTTAGCTATTTTTCTTCCTAGTGCTTCACTGCCTACGATGGAATAGGGGCTGTGTCCCAAAGAATAAATGACATCATCATCCAAAGACAGAATGGCTCCTACTGTTACTGTAACGTCCTGTCCCTTAGTATGAATGATCAGTTCATCACCCTCCTGTATCGTAGGATCTGTTTCGATCTCCATCTCTGCAAATGTGCTCTCCTCCGCATCATCCGAATCCACAAAAACCATTTCTTTGGTATGTTCCAATAAGATAATGTCTGTTCCGTCACAAAAATCTTTATAATCTACTTTGGTATCTACCTGATGGCGTTTTAGCTGTTCCCAGATCCATTTTGTGTTCTGATAATATCGCCCTTCATACATCAAACTGTCCTGAAAGTCCCAGTATGCACTTCCAAGCTCTGTGGAAGTATCAATCAGGATGCTATTTGATTTTTCCTGTTCGGAATGAATGCTTCTATCAAAGACAACGTCCTTGATTTCCTCGCCATCGCTAGTAGCAGAGCCTGGATTCATATGATCCTGATAATACTTGGATTGTTTTTTATCCTTCCAGTCAAATATATGAGATTGATCTATGGTGATGCCTTCCAGGCTTTGGATTCCTTTCATTTCCCGGATACTTTGAAGCATTTTACTTGGAATCATCTGCTGCATGCTTTGTATCTCATCTCCTGGATTAACATAATAGGTATCTTCTTCCTTATCATTAAGATGATAAGGCGATACCAAAGGTAAATCAGCTTCAAACGATACCGCCTCTTTTTTATTTATCGTGAAATCCTTACAATTTTCACAGACATAGTGATAGGAGACGATTCTGCCATAAATCTGCATCAGGCATGTCAGGGCACAAACGCATACCCCGATTCCAATCAGGCGCACTAATACGACGGAAACCGGCTGACAGATCCGGAATCTTTTTTCCCATTCTTTTATTGTTAATCTCTTATGTTTGTGGGCTCTTTTCCGCAAGAGCCATACAGACAATTTCGATAATTTCTTGCGGTTTTCTGTGATCCTGCTGCTGTGGAGGATGATCCAGGAACAGCCAAAGGAGATACTAAATACGATCGCTGCGCTCAACAGAATTTCTAGCAGAGTTTTCCATTGAAAGATATAGAAGAAGGAAATGCCGGCATTGATCGCTACAAGCCATACCGCTAACAGGCTGACACTGTAGGCGATGATGAGCCCGGTCAGGATGGCTGGTCCCATGCTTCCGATACATTCATTGGCAGACATTTGAAGTACCTGTCCCAGTGTTGCACCGATTTCCCGTAATTTCAAATAATATTTTTTCCGTTTTGACAGATAGACAGACATCAGATACGCTATAATGGCACTGCCAAGCACAATCAGGATGATGGTCATATTGCGATACATGGTCTTATTGTTCCAAAACGGATTGTTGTATGCAGAGTAGTTTACCTCATATCCTAAGTCGTAAAGATCATTGCCATTAGAAGATACCTGATTGTTAATGGATTCCGTCAGACTATTCATTAGCTTTAGAGCAAATGTAGATACATCTGCATCTATATATTTCTCTTTAATTTGATAGAAACGATATCTTGTCTTGTCCATGTTTAGTGTATCATAGACGTCTTTCTGCACGATAGCGCCAGGCAAAGCATCGCCCCCATTCCATGCAGAAGTATAGGCTTTCAGTGTTCCAACCAGAGTAAAGGTCACTTGATGCAATAGGATTTTTTCATCCCCGGTAGCTGTATTCAATGCAGCTTCTGTTTCTGGAAGATAAAAACTAATTTTCTGTCCCAGATCATAATTGTATCCCAATGCCTGTAAAGCGTTTAATTCCATGGTTATTTCATCGGATTTTTCTGGAAACCGTCCCTCATACAGTTTTAGATTTCCATTTTTAATGATCTCTGCATCCAGCATACCGATGCTTCTTTCAGTTATCCGGCTATCATCCGTGGCATCAATTTCCAGATTCTTTGGCTCATTTTCCTTCTCTGTTTTATATATCGTGCCGCCAGTCCAGATCTCCCCACAGGTTTTCAGATATGGATTGTCGCCGCATAAGCCCTCTCCTCTGTCAGGAATTGGTTCCCGGATAAGCCATTCTCCGTAGCTATGATAATTCATTTCCATCTGGTATCGGTTCATATTATCCTGAAATAATAAAACCAATGCCAGAAAAAAGCACATCAATCCCGACATGATCTTCATAAAACGGATTTCTTTCTTACGGCGTTTTATTCCAATCTGCCAGAGATTCATAGTATGTTGCTCTGTTCTCATTTTCCATACACCTCCTATAGTTGCTTTTATTTGGATATCCATTTCCATCATAGCAAAGCAACCTTACAGGAGCCTTACACCAACATAATTTTTTCTTTTAGATGTAGTATGGGCAGACGAAATTCCATTTTGGTACCATGTCCGACTTCGCTTTCCACATGAATATCACTATAGTGTGCCTGAATCACGCACCTTGCCAGGTTCATACCGATTCCAGTTGCGAAGGAACGGCTGGAATTGCCGATATCATAGCGGTCAAATAGCCGATTCAGTTCTTCGGATGTCATTCCTTTTCCTTGATCGGCAATGCTAATTTTAACCATATCTTTTAAGGCTGTAATATGGATATAGACGGTTTCTGGGGCGTCACTATGGGATAGGCTGTTTTCCACCATATTTGCCATTGCTTCCAGCAGCCAGTCCCGGTCTCCGGTAATGTAAATTTCCCCGTTATCATCTGTTTGTAAGATAATATGTTCTTTCCCATACCGCTCCTGCAAGCTTTCTAATAAATCCAGAAGTTCCACGGCATCTTTCCGAAAATGAATTTTGCCTGCTTCCATTCTCGCCAGATTTAATAGGCACATAATATGGTACTGTATCTGTTCCCCTAAACGGACACAATCGGATAAGAGGAAAACCTCTTTTTCCTTGGTGCTTTCTGATTCTATTTCTATTGTGATCCGTTCTTTTATATTTTCGATGTTTAATATCATACCCGCCAATGGTGTCTTGATTTGGTGGGCAATATTTTCGATAAAATGTTGCAATTGTACCTCACGTTTCTGGATATAATTCTGTAAGTTTTTGTTGTATTTTAAGACATCTGCGATATCACTTTCCAGAGAATACCAATCACCGCTGTCTTCCTTTGGGGTGAATTCCTGTCCGGATATGTGAGCCTGGTGTATGCGGGTGGAAAGCTGTTTTTTGTATTTCTTTTCATTTTTATGTTGGTAGTTTTGTAATAGGATCAAGCCTATAAGTAGCAGACCGGTTAACAGCAGATAGATGATCCTGTAGGGCATTGGAACAGAATCCCGTCTCAAAATCTGGAATGCGTCTTCTGTATATCCCATAGAAATGGCTGCCTGTTTTCCCAGATTGAGGTTTTTTGTATTGACAGGCTTAGTAAAAGCTTCCTGTAGTATCAGGTTTGCTGCTTCCGGTTCGATACGGTATACACTTCCTACCAGTGCCTGTAGTTCCTGTTCGGTCTGTATTCTTTCCAGATATGTACTCATACAGATACAGGCAGTAAGCAGAAAAATCAGGCTATACATCAATGTGCGATATTGTTTCCGGTTCATTACGCATCCCCCTCTCTGTAGATGGTCTGATTCCAACGGTAGCCGATTCCACGGATCGTTTCAATGTATTCTTCTCCCTGATATTTCCCGATTCGCTTGCGCAGACGGCTGATATGAACCGATAATGTATTATCTTCTACAAATAGCCCATCCTTATCCCAGATATATTCCAGAATCTGTTCTCGACGCAATAGTCTGCCGTTACTCTCTAAAAAATATTTTAATAATTCTATTTCCAGTTTCCGGGGCAGGATTTCTTTTTCCTGGATATAGATGCGTTCTTTCCCGATTTTAAAAGTAATATCGCCGCTTCGAAAAACAAGATCTTCCTTGTTTTGTTGTTGGCTATTTTTTATGCTTAATTGCTGCCTTCCTCTGCGAATATGGGCGGCTACTCTGGCTAATAATTCCCGCCTGTGAAATGGTTTGGAAATATAATCATCTGCCCCCAGGTTCAAACCTTGAATAATATGGTCT